>JBMTVT010000022.1:0-33917 GCA_049451635.1 Tamlana sp.
TATACATTTCACAACAAAGTCTCCAAACAGGAAACGGACTTTAAAACCGATATGGGGGGGTGTTGTTTTAAGAATGATGGTTCAGGTTTTTTGGCGTTTTTTTTAAGCCAAGCGCAAGTTACCGTACAATAACCGTACAAATACATAAAAAAAACCTCAAATAACTTAAAATCAGTTAGTTGAGGTTTTAATTTGTACAAGGAACCCGACAAATATCGAACTTTATTGTGCAGGATGTGGACATAATTCTCCACCATGCAAAGCTTGTGGGAGTTGCTCTATGACACAGGTTCTGTTTTCTTTCTTCTTATAAAAAAGAGAGAAGTAAGAATAATCAAACTAACACCAAATAATGGAAGGAGTATACCTAAAATAATCAATAGGGCTATTAAACCTATTCCGAAATTTATATCATGAGGTGTATTTGGAACCCCCCAACTACCTTTTGGTTTTCTTTTGAAATATGAAATCAATCCAGCTAGGCTCATTATTAATAATGCAAAAGCTGTTAAAAGCACCAAAATGAAATTCCATAAACCAAATTCACCTTGATGAAAGGCCATAACCCATAAACGAGTTTTCATCATTAGCCCAATATCATTCCATGTATGACTTTTTATTAATTCACCCGAGTATTGATCGAAGTGAAGCATTTTCATTTTTGAAAGCTCAGTAGTTTGATTCGAAATACTATAAACACCTTCAGTATTTTGAGGTAAATGAACACTTACTTCACCTTTTAAATTTAGTTCCTTAGCCTTTTTTACAAAATAATCTAATTGCAGAGGCTCTCCACTTTGAGTTGATTGCAAGCTTCTTGAGCTCCAGGTTGCAGGAAAACCTGAATTTGCAGAATCTTGTACCCATTTATAACCCGAACCAAAAATGTCTGTCCATGGTAACCCCCCAGCCAATATCAGTAAAAGTAATGCTGAAAACCAAAATCCAGTGATAGCATGTATGTCGCGAAAAAATATTCTTTTTGATTGATTGGTTCTGATTTGAAATAACCCTTTAATTCCTCTACCTCTAGGCAAAAAGAGATAGATTCCGGTTATAATTAATACAACCATCCAGCTTGCAACTAATTCAACTATTTTAGTACCAAAACTACCTAACAGAAGTTCTCCATGCAATTTTCGAACTTTATGCATGTCGGTCTTCTTCAAATCAATTCTTCCTTTTTCTTTACCTGAATATTGGTCTAGAAGAAATCGTGATTTATGGGAAAACATTCCTGACGTAAATTCTGTAGCATCTTCTTTATTCATTTTAATAATCAATGCATCAGGAGTTTTATCCCATAATGACTGAGCAATTTCCCATCGCTCTTGATAAGAAATAGGCTCTTCAGTAGGTTTAACTTTTGTAACTTCTTCGTATTGGACTTTTTCATAATCGTCTTTAAAAAGGTAAATAATCCCGGTAATTGACAAGATTAAAACAATAGGCAAAGAAACCAGACCGGCAATAAAGTGCCATTTCCACACCCAATTATATATGTTTTTTTTCATACAAATTCATTTTATGAAATCGTGAAGTAATTCGTATTATTCCATTCTAAACAACACAATTACTTCACGATTATATTAAATATTATTTCTTGTTGAATTTATATGAAAGGCCTATGTTAAAACTTCTAGGATTTCCTAATGAATAGGTCTGACCCCATGCCGTGGCTCTTGCTACTGTAGCATACAGCTCATTTGAAATATTCATAATGTTAGTCCATACTTCAAATGATTTTCTTTCATATCCCAATCTAAGATTGAAGATATTATAACCTTCATACGTTTTTGTATTCAATTGGTCCATATAGTATTCATCAATATGTTGCCATTCAATACTAGCTCTAAAACCTTTTAAGTAGGCAGGCTTATAGGTAAGCTGCATATTAGCGATCCAATTAGGAGACTGAGGCATACTTTTTTCAGAATAATCAACACCACCTTCTGTATAGTCCGTAAACTTGTGTACAGCATTAGTACCGCTTACTCTAAAAAGTAAGTCTTTATTTATATTCGTCAATAGTGAATACTCAATACCTTGATGAGTAGTTTTACCTGCATTTTGTTGAAGTGTTGATCCATCACCTTGAAGAACAGATATGATTTCATTTAATCCATCCATTCTATATACACTTACCTCCAATTTTGCTTTATTTTTAAATAACGAAGCCCAACCACCGATTTCATAATTATCGTAATAAACAGGTTTCAGTGATGGAATATCATTTCCTACATAAAGAGTAGTGACTTGTGGGGGAACAAAACCTTCACTAAAATTAGCATAAACACCTCTGTTCTTTTTAAGATCGTAGGTCATTCCAATTTTTGGTGTAAATCTCGAGAAGGTATTTCTTCCGTCTAAAACAGAAGTAAATGCATTACTCCCTAAGTTATTATCAAACGAATAATTAAAGTTATCAAATCTTAGAGCTGCAATAATTTGCAAGTTTTTTAAGGGCTCTACTTTCAATTGCGAATAGGCTGCTGTATTTAAAATGTTGGCTTGATAATCTGCCAAAATGCTATCCGTAGAAGTAAATGATTCATAGATTCCTTCATTAGATTTATATATATTGATATAATTTGCATTGTATGTATTTGGGCTGTAATCAATACTACCTCCAATTATTAAGCTAGAATTCAAAAAATTAAAATCATGTTTGTGTTGGATAATTAATCCAAAACTGTTAAAACTATTGTCGTTAATCTCCCCATGTGCTAAGTTTGGATCCCCTTGCCCTGACCAAGGTTTATAATCATCCTTCACTCTATATGAAGGGTTTTGTTCGATTGAGTTTTTTCTATAGAAACCAGTAAAGGTTGTTTTAGCATTTGCATTCCAATAATGGTTTAAAGCCAATTTAGATCTGAAAGCATCAACTTTTCGATACGTAAAAGTTTGATTCGAACCATAGCTTCTATTATAAAATGACGTACTGTCTAGCGATCCGGACATATCTGAATAATAGTCAATAAAAGAATTGTTCCAAACAAGTTCAGTATTATCGCTTATGTAATAATTGGCTGCAAGACTTAATGCTAGTTTATTAAAATCGGTGTACGCTAAAGTCCCATCTCTTTGATCGGCATAATAACCCGCCAATCTAATACCTAGTTTCTTTTTTAATGTAGAGGATGCGTAAAAATCTGTTCTTTTATAACCTAGATTATTTCCTTGTATACTAACTCCCGCACTTGGGTTTAGCGTAGGCTTTTTACTAATAAAGTTAACGGCTCCTCCAATAGCCTCACTTCCATACATACTTGAGGCAGGTCCACGAATTATTTCAATACGATTAACATTTGCCATGTTAATTTCCAGCAGAGCATTATGATTAAAAATTCCTGAAGTTCTGATAGGTATACCTTCTTCTAAATACAAATAAGATGCTCCATAGTCTATCGGCCTTCTGATACTCATGGTGTGTTGTTCATTTCCCAAGTCAACCATATTTACTCCTGGAGTTTGATTAAGTACCTGATCTATTGTAGTTGGTTTGTTATCTTCAATAGTTCCCAACCCAATACTTGAAATAGCAACAGGAGCTTCAGTTCTTTTTTCTTGTTCTCTATTTGTGCTTATCACGACTTCACCTAATTGCAAAACTGAAGGTTCTAATTTGATGCTCATTATTTCTTGGGCAATAAGAATCATCTCTTGATAACCAAGCCCACTAAATTTAAGTGAGTCCTTTTGAATAGTAGCTTGGATTGTGAAAGATCCTTTAAAATCAGTTACAACCCCCGATTTTGTTTGAAGATTAATAATCGTTAGAAATGGAATAGGTTCACCACTTTCTTTGTCTATTACCGTTCCAGAAACTGATTGAGCAATAGAACTTGTTGTCCACATCAATAATGGACATAATATATAATAAATTATGTTTTTCATTTTTTAAGATTAATACATTAACAATTGCATATCCCATTTTACATTTGCCCATGCAAAAGGAGATATAACATTATGAATGAAACATTTTTTTAGAAAATCATTAACAAGTAAAGTGTAGGATATAGCTATTTAAGCTACATCATACCTTTCCCCTTACAATGTCATGAAATTGCCAAAGAAATAATGTTTCGCCTGAAAATGGATTATCCTAATTGGGGTGGATGAAAAACATCATCAATGAATTCTTGAGAATAAAAAGCTACATATTTTGGAATAGATTCGTTTTTGTTCAGAAATCCAATCCTTATAATTTCATAAGCGAGTGTAATTTTATTACAATACAATACTTCTACTCGTTCATTTCTCTCTCGAGGAGTTTGTTTTTCTTCTTGCTCCTCCCGTTCTTTGAGTTGTTTTGACAAGTAACACTTTCCATTACAAGTAGACATAGGTTTGTCTTTGTTAATGCAAAGAACCTCAGCAATAAAATCCTGATTAATTTTAAAATTCACATAGATTGACAACTTGCTTATTTGAGAACCAAAAAAGCTTAGAATAAGAATATAGCAAGTTATCTTTTTTAACATTTGGATGCAAAGATAGAGATTAAAGTTCTTTTTTTAAAGAAGATGTGTTGGATAATTGAAGAAGAATTATGTTATAACAACATCAGATTTAGCTTACTATATTTTGCCACTAAATCCAGTTTAGTGGCAAAATATAGTTTTTCTCAAAAATGCCAATAAAACACAAAATAAGTTGAAAAGCTCTTCTATAAACAACAAAACCCTCTCATTTTGAGAAGGTTTTGTATTAAAGTACACCCCATTGAGCTATTTTCGAAACAAACGCTGACTTTTTTGAAAAAACTTTGATTATTGTCTTTATTTGTTTTAAGATTTTTATTTCCAATTACTCTTTTTATTTTAAAATTCCATCTAATTTTACTTAAAGGCTACCCCACAAGTATTCCGAGAGATCCTTTTAAATAAGCATAAGAAAAGCCCACGATGTAGGCTTATTGATTGTTGCGTGGGTCTAGGGTCTATTTTACAAGATATACCTCTTTTGTCTCTGTGTTTAGGCCGCCAATCCACACCAAAATTTCGTCTTCATGCGCATCAACTGCAGACCAAAATGCACGACCATTTTCGTCCATCGGCTGGCCCAAATTCGCAGTTTCAAAAGCAGCAAACGCATTCCAATCCTTGTAAAAAGTATAGATGTGTAGCCCTAGCCCACTCCCATAGAGGTGGTTGGTGCCATAGACAGCAGTCACGCCTTCGTCGTTTTTGTAGTTCTCAAATTGCCCTGCATTCCATGCATCTCTAAAGGTACTTCCTTGCCCCCATTTTACGTCGTACTTGCCCACAGTCACAACCTTTGTCGTGGACCAGTCATGGGCGTCGGATTCATAAAAGACATCCTCATTTGCAATCCGAATTTGATCCGTATGATTTTCAGCGTACATGCGGAAATACTTAAAATATTGTTCATTCATGGCCTGCTGTGCTTCATCGTCTAGCTCCATTGCTTTGACGTTTTTTTGCAGCACCTCGTTTGACAAATCAGCATCTGCATCTATGTCGGCAGCAGAGGCGTAGAAGTCATATAGCGCAAAGGTATAGTCCCCTGCAAACGCATGAGCAAAAATACCATGGCCAGTGAGTTTTCTTTCGTCAGACATTGAAAGGTTTGAAAATTTGACGTGAAGCTCCAAGAACTCATCTGCCTGTTCGCGAGGCACGTCTATATAGGTGATATTCATTACAGTCTGTGCATGTGCAATCATACAAAACAGTACCATAATGATGGAAAAAAAAGATTTCATTGTTTTTTGTTATTGTTAATTATATAATTTATTTTAAAAAAACTTATCAAATTTAAACAAAAAAATCAAATAAACTAAATAAAAACCAAATACTTAACGATTCTTTAAAGCATCTTAAAAACTTTTGAAAACAAAAACCCGCAACAGGTTGCGGGTTCGACTGTACACCCCATTGAGTTATTTTCGAAACAAAACCTCTGTTTTTTAAACAAAATTTTAGAATCTTTTTGAAAAGAAAAAACCCGCAAACTAGGTTGCGGGTTCGACTGTACACCCCATTGCGCTGTTTTCGAACCAATCACTCAAACTTTTAAACAGCTTTTTAGAAATTTCTTAAATATCAAACCCAAATTGCGTTTGATTTTTTAAGCGCCTCACGGCGCTGGTTTTAAAGACGGGGCTGCTTTTAGCAGCCCCTTAAAGAGTCAAGATTTTTAATCCCTAACAAAACGCACTGACAAGCCGTTTCGCTTGCCACTGGTGCTCCTGACTAGGTAACTGTAATCGTAGTAGTACAGGTAGCGGGTCCATGCGCTATCTGTATTGTTCTCAGTGGAACTCCAAAAGAACGCACCGTTACCCTCATTGTAGAACGAACCATTGCTGCTACGGTAACCCTCAGGGAAGCCATTAAAGCCACTGCTGTTGTTTAGGCTTTGGCCGTTGCCTGGAGCTCCATCAGTTGTTGAACTGTTCCAGCCTGTTGTGGATGCCATCGCTTTGGCTATTTTGTTTTCTGTGGTTGTATCATCGTAATTATAGCCATTGGTTATAAGGTGGTTTTCAAGCGTTGTCCACTCAGCATCTGTTGGTACGTGCCAACCATCTGGGGCAAATTCTTTGTTTGGTGTGTTGGGGTCTGTATCGTGGATACCCATTACGGCATACCAATTGTAGAATCTTGGTTTTGTGGGGTCGTTGTTATAATAGCTCCAAGCACCTGTGGTGAGATTACTCCACTGCGTTTGGTCTGTAACCTCTGGAATAGGCGTACCGTCCCTGTAGGTCACCATCTCGGCATTCTCTACCGTCCATACTTGGTCGCCATAAATTGCAAAATTGTAATTGTTGCCGTCTATGTCAATAACGTCGTCAAACCCATTGTATCCTTCATCTATCTCACCATCACAATTATTGTCAATACCATCTGAAACTTCATAAATTCCAGGATTTATTGAAGCGTCTGAATCATTGCAGTCTCCACTTAGTTCAGTAAAACCATCGCCATCGGAATCAGACCAGTTTTCAAGATCACCAAGATAATCTAATTGATTTTGAAGTTCTGTAATCTTTTCTAATAGGACTGAAAAAGTCACCGCATCCTGAGCATCAGTAGGGTCTTGTAAATCTTTTATCTGTTGATTGTTGGCTGAGTTGTTCTCAGCAAGTACGGTTTCTAAATTGGGTGTAGTTGGTGGTGCATTTCCACTATTTTCTGCATAGAGTGCGTAGGGAACGCTTAGTAGTTGTGTGGTACCCATAGCCACATAGCCATTGCCTGTGTCGAGTTCTATGCCTAAGTAATAACTTCCTAAAGACCAATCTATACTTGAAAAGGCACCTGTTGTCGCTGTTCCTTGTCCAATCACAAGATTCACTTGTCCTAAATCGTCTGTTGGTACATAGTGTATTTCTGTAAACACAGGAAGACTGGTCTGTGAGCCCTGCATCACATTAAACTTAAAATACACATTAGTGTTTAAAATTAAGTCTCCTGAGCTGTTTCTTACCGTTGCTTGGTAGTTAAACCCCTGTGGTGCTTGTGCATGGAGTTGTGTTAGTGATGCTATGGTTAAACATAGTATGGCGTAAAACTTTCTCATTGCTTAAGGATTTTATACGTATTGGTTTGTTTTGATTCTTTTGTCGTTACTGTTATAAAGTAAGTGCCTGTGGTGAGTGTTTGAACACTTAAAGGCTGCTCTTTTTGATGCGCCTTTTGTAGGATTTGTCTTCCACTGATGTCTGTAATCCTTACATCAAAGAATTGTTCTGTAGGATGGGTGATGTAAATCACTTCTTTAGTAGGATTTGGAAAAACTTTAACTTGAAGCTGCAGTTCAGGGGTTTCTGTGTTTAGCGTGGATAGGTTTAATGAGGGATAATACCCATTACCTAATTGATAGGTGCCATCTTCATCAGTCATAGCACCTACCACCACTTCTCCTGCAGTATAACTGAGTTTATTGTTCCCATTTTCAAAAGTCGCTCCTGCTGGACCTATGACTTGTTTGGAAATCGTTGGCTGTGCATAGGATGAAAACCCTAATAGTAAAAAAGCTAATATGAAGTAACGCATTGTTAAATGGGTTTTTTCAAATATAAAAAAAATCGTTAAGCAAAAGGATATGAAACAAAAACCCGCAAACTAGGTTGCGGGTTCGACTGTACACCCAATTGCGTTATTTTCGAAACAAAACCTCTGTTTTTTAAACAAACTTTTAGAATCTTTTTGAAAAGAAAAAACCCGCAAACTAGGTTGCGGGTTCGACTGTACACCCCATTGCGCTATTTTCGAAACAAAACCTCTGTTTTTTAAACAAACTTTTAGAATCTATTTGAAATAAAAAACCCGCAACTTAGGTTGCGGGTTCGACTGTACTGAAGGCGGGACTTGAACCCGCACGAACTAATGTTCATTGGATTTTAAGTCCAACGTGTCTACCAATTCCACCACTTCAGCA
The DNA here is from genome assembly GCA_049451635.1 of Tamlana sp. Classification (GTDB taxonomy): domain Bacteria; phylum Bacteroidota; class Bacteroidia; order Flavobacteriales; family Flavobacteriaceae; genus JBMTVT01. The sequence continues at coordinate 8,416 of JBMTVT010000022.1, forward strand.
ACTTTGGTATTTTAAGAAAGTTTCAGAGCGAAAGACGGGATTTGAACCCGCGACCCTCACCTTGGCAAGGTGATGCTCTACCCCTGAGCTACTTTCGCAGTTTTTATAATGAACGCTCAATCTTTCGATTGCGGATGCAAATTTAAAATATTTCTACTAAAACCAAAGGCTTTTTATAAAATAAATAAAATTTATTTTAAGCTTGCTTTTTCTTCACCAACATACGCTTAATTTCATTCAATTTCATAAGCGCTTCAACGGGCGTAAGAGTATCAATATCAATATGCAATATTTCGTCTTTTATATTTTCAAGAAGTGGGTCGTCTAAATTAAAAAAGCTCAATTGCATCTCGCTTTGCATAGACTTCACCTTATCGGTAAGTTCTTCACTGGAATGCGATTGTTCCAGCTTCTTTAAAATTTTATTGGCACGATGCAACACTTGCTGTGGCATACCGGCCATTTTAGCTACATGTATTCCAAAACTATGCGCACTTCCTCCTGCAACCAATTTTCTCAAGAATAATACATTATCTTTTAATTCCTTAACTGAAACATTGAAGTTTTTTATGCGCTCAAACGTTTCTGTCATTTCATTAAGCTCATGATAATGGGTTGCGAAAAGTGTTTTTGGTTTTGCAGGATGCTCATGTAAATATTCACTAATGGCCCATGCTATAGAAATACCATCATAAGTACTGGTACCTCTTCCAATTTCGTCAAGCAGCACCAAGCTCCTGTTTGAAATATTATTTAAAATGGATGCCGTTTCGTTCATTTCAACCATAAAAGTCGATTCGCCCATCGAGATATTATCACTGGCTCCTACTCTAGTAAATATCTTATCTATCAGACCAATCCGAGCAGATTCGGCTGGTACAAAGCTTCCTATTTGAGCCAATAAAACGATTAATGCCGTTTGACGTAAAATAGCCGATTTACCGGACATATTAGGGCCAGTAATCATGATAATTTGCTGAGAAATTCTATCCAAAAAAACATCGTTGGCTATATAGGCTTCACCTAACGGCAACTGTTTTTCAATAACGGGGTGGCGACCGTCTTTAATGTCTAAATCATGCGAATCATCCATAGTAGGATACACATAATGATTGTCTTTTGCTAATTGCGCAAACCCACACAAACAGTCCAACTGCCCAATTAAAATGGCATTTTGCTGAACTGATTTGATATACTGGTTCATCCAACTCACTAAATCTGCAAACAACTGTTGTTCAATAGCTAAAATACGTTCCTCAGCACCTAAAATTTTGGCTTCATATTCTTTTAGCTCTTCTGTTATGTAGCGCTCTGCATTTACTAAGGTTTGTTTACGAATCCATTCAGGGGGCACTTTATCCTTATGGGTATTCCTTACTTCAATATAGTAACCAAAAACGTTGTTGGAATCTATTTTTAGTGAAGTAATCCCAGTGCGCTCCGTTTCTCTTTCAAGCATTTGGTCTAGGTAATTCTTACCTGATTTTGACAACCCCCTTAACTCGTCCAATTCTGGAGAAAAACTAGCAGATATAGTGTTTCCTTTTAAGACATTTACAGGCGCATCTTCATTTAACGTTTGTTTTATTTTTTCACGAAGTACTTCACAACATTGAAGGTTATCTCCAATAATTTTTAATGATTCGTTATCGCAATTTGAAGCTAATGATTTGATTGGAACGATAGCTTCCAAGGAATTTTTAAGTTGAATAACCTCTCGTGGATTTACTTTACCTGTAGCAGTTTTAGAAATTAACCGTTCTAAATCGCCAATATGCTTAATATGATTTTGAATTTTTTGAAGTGTTTTGTTTTCCTTGGTTAAAAAACTCACCACTTCATGGCGTTGCTTAATTTTATCTAAACTTTTAAGCGGTAATGCCAACCAACGCTTTAACATGCGCCCGCCCATAGGCGAAATGGTTTTGTCAATCACATTTAAAAGCGTAACTGCATTGTTATTTGTTGAGTTATAAAGCTCTAAATTCCTGATGGTGAATTTATCCATCCACACATAATCATCTTCAGCAATTCTAGAAATTGAGGTGATGTGTTGCAGCTTATGATGTTGCGTCTCTCCTAAATAATGTAAAATGGAACCCGATGCAATAATGCCTTCAAACAAATCTTCGATACCAAACCCTTTAAGTGTTTTTGTATTAAAGTGTTTAATTAAAGTTTCATAAGCATAATCGGTTTGATATACCCAATCTTCCATGTAAAATGAATGGAAATCGTTACCAAAAGTCTCTTTAAAAAGGGTTCTTTTTTGTTTAGAAACCAACACCTCACTTGGACTGAAGTTTTGAAGTAGTTTATCAATATATTCTGCATTGCCTTGTGAGGTTAAAAACTCGCCTGTTGAAATATCTAAAAATGAAACTCCAATATAGTTTTTATCAAAATACACCGAACATAAAAAGTTGTTGGCTTTTGACACAAGAACCTCATCATTTAAAGCCACCCCTGGAGTTACCAATTCGGTAACACCGCGCTTTACAATAGTTTTGGTTTGTTTTGGGTCTTCCAATTGGTCGCAAATAGCAACACGCTCACCGGCTTTTACCAACTTGGGTAAATAGGTATTTAAAGAGTGATGTGGGAAACCTGCCAACTCAGTTTCACTCTCGCTGCCAGCACCTCTTTTGGTTAAAATAATTCCCAAAATACCAGCGGCTCTAACGGCATCTTCACCAAAAGTTTCGTAAAAATCGCCCACACGAAACAACAACAAGGCATCAGGATACTTTGCCTTAATGGCATTGTATTGTTTCATTAACGGGGTTTCTTTTTTTGCCAATGGTAAAGTGGTTTTTTAGTCTTATTTTTGTCAATATTGTAAGATTGCTAATGTAGTATTATTTTAAGGTTTTTTGAAATTGAAACCACATAAGTTATCTACAAAAGTTACAAGATTTTAACATGCGTAAACTAAAAAATAGCGAACTGGACCGATTGAGTGTTGAGGCCTTTAAAGAGGCTAAAAAAACACCCATAATCATTGTACTGGATAATATTAGGAGTTTAAATAATATTGGTTCAGTCTTTAGAACCAGTGACGCTTTTTTGATTGAAAAAATTTTTTTGTGTGGTATTACCGCGACACCTCCGCATAAAGACATCCATAAAACCGCTTTGGGAAGCACCGAAACAGTTGCTTGGGAGTATGCCAAAAACACTATGGATGTTATTGAAAAACTGAAATCAAAGGGCATAAAAATATGTTCGATAGAACAAGCCGAAAATGCTATCATGCTAAATGATTTTAAAGTTAAGCCTCAAACAAAATATGCTTTGGTTTTTGGCAATGAAGTAAAAGGCGTTTCGCAAGAGGTGGTAAACGCCAGTGATTATGTGATAGAAATACCGCAATTTGGCACAAAGCATTCTTTAAATATATCGGTAAGTTGTGGCGTTGTAGTTTGGGATATGTTTTCAAAGTTAAAAGTGAATGGCTAAAAGTTAAAAGTTTACTAACTTATCATTCCTTCGAAGGCAGGAATCTAAACTCAAGTTGTAGTTATAATTGGATTCCGCACTTGATGCGGAATGACAACATCCTATTGACTATTTCAAGGATTTTATACCTTTGATAAACAATAAAACAATGAAAACTCCAAAGAAACCTTGGCCAACAAAAGCCGTTATGGAACAAATCTATAAAAAGCATCTTTGGGGCGGCAACGACTTTGATTTTTACTCTGGTGAAGGATCTCACGACCCAAAAATTATAAATGCCTATCTAGAAGCAATTACTCATTTTTTAAAATCTCATGAAACACCTCTGGTAGTTTGCGACTTAGGTTGTGGAGATTTCAACATAGGAAAACAGCTTACCAAATACACCAAAAAATATCTTGCTGTGGATATTGTTGAAATCCTTGTGGAACGTAACAAAGCCTTGTTTAAAGAAGACAACTTAGAGTTTTTGTGTTTAGACATTACAAAAGACGAACTACCAAAAGCAGATTGTGTGATTCTGCGTCAAGTATTACAACATTTATCTAATGTTGAAATTCAAAAAATAACCAAAAAACTCATGGATTATAAATATGCTATCCTCACAGAGCATATCCCTTTGGATGTCTTTACACCTAATTTAGACATGATAACTGGACAAGGCAACAGAACCAAGAAAAATAGCGGTGTGGATATTTTACAAGTACCTTTTAATTTAAAAATTAAAGATAGAATATGTTTGGATGTGCATATTATGGAAAATAATAAAGGGCAAATTGTAACGTATTTGTACATTATGTAAAAAGTCTTTAGGTTATATCTAATGACATAATTAACTTACAATTTAGTTTGATTCTTAACTTTTTAAAATCTAACTTCGCTTATCGGACGATATAGTTCATTAAGACGGAACGATATCTTAGACCGATAAGCGTAGCTCCATAATTACTGCTCACAAATGGCTTTCAAAACCCACAAATAATCGGTTCGGTTATCTATAAAATCTCGTTCAGAGATATCAATAATTTTTACATTAAAGTCTGTTTGGGTTTTTAAAAACTCTAAATACCCTAAATTGATTTTTTCCAAGTATTCATTTTCAATATTTTGTTCGTAATCGCGCCCGCGTTTTTTGATATTCGCCTGTAAACGCTCGGTATTTTGATATAAATAAAGGTATAAATCTGGCTTTTTTAAATCTTTATACATCAAATGAAACAACTTTCGGTAGAGCTTAAACTCATCTTCCTGCAAGGTGATTTTTGAGAAAATCAACGATTTAAACACATCGTAATCGCTCACAATAACATCTTTAAACAAATCCAGTTGCGATAAATCGTCAGTTATTTGTTGGTATCTGTCTGCCAAAAAACTCATTTCCAAAGGAAAAGCATAACGCGAAGCATCCTCATAAAATTTAGGCAAAAACGGATTGTCCTTAAAGCGCTCCAAAATGAGTTTTGCATTAAAATCGTGCGCAATTTTAGTGGCTAAACTGGTTTTTCCTACACCAATATTACCTTCAATAGCGATGTAATTGTACTTTGAAAAATTAAACGCTTTACTAGGGTTTTTAAGCCAAATATTAATAGGTTCTAAAATGGATGTATCTTCACATTCCTGCAATAAAACAGATACGTCTTTATCAAGTTTTGGATGCCTCATTTTTGAAGCAATATCACTTAAAGGTTGCAATACAAACTTGCGTTTTTGCATTTCGGGGTGTGGTAATTGCAAGGTTTTGGTATCGACAATGTTATCTTCGGCAAACACTACATCCAAATCTATGGTTCTGGCTTCGTAGGTATTTTTTTTGGTTCGTAAGCGTCCTAAATCTTTTTCGATTTCCAACAAGGCTTTAAGCACTTTTTGGGGCTCTAAATCGCTTTCCAAAACTAAACAACAGTTTAAAAAATCGTCCCCTTTAAAACCAAATGCGGCCGATTTATAAACCCTGGAAATTAATTTAATATTTCCAATACATTCATGAATGGAATCCACAGCAGCCTGTAAATTTTTAAATTTATAGCCTTTATTACTGCCCAAAGCAATGTGATATGTGGTTGATTTATACATAAGCCTTGGCAAAATAACTAAAACAATTTTTAATACTTTATATTTACAAGACCTATTTATTCACAATTATAAATGACATTAAAAGACAAACTCGCTGCCCAACGCATTTATACCCTTTTAGGGGCATTATTTATCACATCACTTGTTGTTTCAAACCTAATTTTCCAAAAGTTTTTTTATTGGTACCCTTTTGACGTGGAGATTTTTGGCACCAAACTTTTCGAAATTTCAGTAGGTATTTTACCTTACCCCATTACCTTTTTAATCACCGATTTAATCAGCGAAATTTATGGCAAAAAACGTGCTAATGATGTGGTAGTGGTTGGTATTTTCGCTTCTCTATTTTCGCTTTTAATCATATTTATGGCAGGAAGCGTGCCTGCAACATCGTGGTCTTACGTTGATGATAATACGTTTCAAAAGGTGTTTGGGAACTCAATGATTGCGGTTTTTGCCAGTATGCTCACGTATTTGTTTGCGCAGTTTGTAGATATCCAAATTTATCATTTCTGGAAACGCTTAACCAAAGGTAAACACTTATGGTTGCGTAATAATTTTTCGACTTGGTTTTCCCAGTTTGTCGACACCTTTACCATTGTATTTCTGTTATGCTCCTTCGGGATTATAAAATGGGAAAACTTCAATGGATTATTGATAAGCGGATTTCTTTTTAAATTAATCATTGCCATTTTAGATACACCTTTACTTTACTTGGGGGTGTATTTATTTAAAAGACGTTTCAAATTGAAGGTAAATGAAGAGATAGATTTACTGTAAAGCCAAAATCTTAACAAAATGATAAGATAAATCTTCATCCATTAACATCATTTTTGCTTATATTAATTTAAGTTGTTTTTATTACATTAAACCAGCTCAGGACACTGTTAAATAAATTTCAAAAACGATTAAAATTGGTTGAAAATCATAAAAAAATGCTAATTTTTAATCAATTTTGATTTTTTTTCGAATAAAAATGCTCTAAAATTAGGTTTTCTTGATTTTTAGGTTATCATGTAGGAAGTATAATCTTTTTTAAAACTTTCTACATAATATATGAGACAACTTAAAATCACGAAACAAGTTACCAACAGAGAATCTAAATCGCTAGACAAGTACCTACAGGACATTAGCAAAATACCTTTAATAACTGCCGAAGAAGAGGTAGAATTAGCGCAACGCATAAAAAAAGGCGATCAAAAAGCTTTAGATACTCTAACAACTGCTAACTTACGTTTTGTAGTTTCAGTCTCAAAACAATATCAAAATCAAGGTTTAACACTTCCCGATTTAATCAATGAAGGCAATGCAGGCTTGGTAAAAGCAGCTAAACGCTTTGATGAAACCAGAGGTTTTAAATTTATATCGTATGCCGTTTGGTGGATTAGGCAAGCAATTCTTCAAGCTTTAGCTGAACAATCTCGAATAGTTAGGTTGCCTTTGAACAAAATTGGGTCTATCAACAAAATCAATAAAGCATATGCTTCATTGGAACAAGAATATGAAAGAGCACCCAATGCTGATGAAATTGCCAATAGATTGGATCTTACAATTAGTAATGTAAAACAATCCATGAAAGTTTCTGGCAGACATGTTTCAATGGATGCACCGTTAAAAGAAGGTGAAACATCTAATTTATATGATGTTGTAAAATCTGATGAATCAACAAAACCTGATGCTGATTTAATTCAAGATTCCTTAAATGTTGAAGTTAACAGAGCTTTAAATACACTGTCGGAAAAAGAAGCCGAAGTTATCCGTTTTTACTACGGTATAAGCAAAAAACAACCTATGAGCCTTCAAGAAATAGGGGAAGTCTTTGGATTGACACGAGAGCGCGTTAGGCAAATAAAAGAAAAAGGTATACGTAGATTACGACACACCTCAAAAAGTAAAGTACTAAAAACGTATTTAGGATAATCCTAAAACGAAACATTAAATAACGAAAAAATACATGTTAAAAATTATTGTAAAAGATGGCGAGAATATAGAACGTGCCTTAAAACGTTACAAAAGAAAACACAGAAATGTTAAAGTGATGCAAAACTTAAGAGATGGACAATTTTTTACTAAACCATCAGTAAAAAGACGTCGTGAAATTCAAAAAGCATCCTACATTCAAAATTTAAGAGATCAAGAAGACATATAGCTTTTACAATTAGCAAAAAAATAAAAAGCCTGTGCACATATTAATTGTAAACAGGCTTTTTAATTTATTGAAATAGTTATTACCAAACCTTCGTTGCCTCGGATATTAAAAACGGTTTCGTCTTCAAAAATAAGATACTGCCCTTTTATGCCTACTAATTTACCTGTATAACTATGTTCCTTGATAATATTTAAGCTTTTTGGCTTTTCTGGATATCGGTTTACAGGAAACTCTAAATTGGTTTCGGTGTTACTTTCAATAAAATAATCTCTAGCCTCATCAGGGATGTATTGTTTAAGTCGCTCCCTTAATGCAACCAAATCTTTATCAATTATATCATTTTTAAGCATCGTGCGCCAATTGGTTTTATCACCAATATGGTCTTTTAAAGCCACTTCGGTAATACCTGCTAAATATCTATTGGGCACCTCAACAATCTCTATCGCTTCATGGGCACCTTGGTCAATCCAACGTGTTGGTACTTGACTTTTTCTGGTCACGCCAACTTTCACGTTACTTGAGTTTGCCAAATACACAATATGTGGTTGTAATTGTACTTTCTTTTCATATTCCAAATCGCGGTCTTCTTTATCTAAATGTGCCATACTCAATTCTGGGCGCATCACCCAATCGGCAGCTTGTGGCACATCAAAAAAACAACTTTTACAAAAACCTTGTCGGTAAATAGGTTTATCCAACCCACAGTTTAAACATTGATATTTAATAAATTGCATGGTTATGGTTTTATCCAGCAATTGGTTCATATTTATGAAGTCATTTTCAAACACTAAATAATATTGAATAGGTTTTGAAAACTCGGTCGCCATTTTTGTTAAAACCCCTTGGTAGTTCATAAAAAAAAATCTTATTTTTAGAAAACCTAAAGATAAACTAAATATGTCAATTCCATTAGTAAATTCTATTGCTTCATGGTTTTTAAAAAAGCGATTTCATCAAATTGAATTGTTTTTAAAATATCCTAATGAAGTTCAAAATGAATTGCTTTTAAGCCTTATAGATTTTGCTAAAAACACTGAAATTGGCAAGCAATATGACTTTGCTACCATAAAAAACTATGAAACTTTCACAAATAGAATACCCATAAAAAACTATGATGGTTGGCAAGATGTTATTGAGCGTTCTCGAAAAGGTGAGAATAATTTGTTTTGGCCAACACCTATAAAATGGTTTGCAAAATCTAGTGGCACAACGCGTTCGAAAAGTAAATTTATACCCGTAAGTGAAGAATCGCTGGAAGATTGCCACTATGCTGCCAGTAAAGATTTGTTGTGCATGTACTTAAATAATAATGAAGACTCTCAATTATTTACTGGTAAAAGTTTGCGCCTTGGAGGAAGCAAGGAACTTTATAAAGAAAATGGTACAGCTTTTGGTGATTTATCGGCTATTTTAATAGATAATATGCCATTTTGGGCAGAGTTTAGTAGTACCCCTAGCAATAAGGTATCTTTGATGAGTGATTGGGAACACAAAATGCAAGCCATTGTTGATGAAACCATCAATGAAAATGTCACAAGTCTTGCTGGTGTGCCTTCTTGGATGCTCGTTTTACTCAATAATGTTTTGGAAACTACAGACAAAAAAAATTTGTTTGATATTTGGCCAAACCTAGAGGTTTATTTTCATGGTGGTGTTAGTTTCACGCCTTATAAAGACCAGTACAAAAGAATACTCCCTAAAACCAATTTTAAATATTACGAAATTTATAATGCTTCTGAAGGTTTTTTTGCCATTCAAGATCAAAATGGCTCCAACGAATTATTACTCATGCTAGATTATGGTATTTTCTATGAGTTTATCCCCATGGATATATATGCCACCCAAGGAGAAAAGGCAATTCCGTTAAGTGAGGTAAAACTTGATGTTAACTACGCTGTTATCATAACTACAAATGCAGGATTATGGCGTTATAAAATTGGTGATACTGTAAAATTTACTTCATTAAACCCTTACAGAATTAAAATTTCCGGAAGAACAAAACATCACATTAATGTTTTTGGAGAAGAGCTTATTATTGAAAATGCTGAAAATGCCCTAAAAAAAGTATGCAAACGTACAAAAGCTGAAATTGTAGATTTTACTGCTGCCCCAGTTTTTATGAAAGGCAAGGAGAAAGGCGCCCATGAATGGCTAATTGAATTTAAAACCCCACCTAAAGATCTTGACTATTTTAACGAATTATTTGATAATGCCTTGAAATCCTTAAACTCTGATTATGAAGCAAAAAGATACAATAATATTACCCTTAACAAACCAAAAATAAATATTGCCCGTAAAAATTTATTTTACGATTGGTTAAAACAAAACAACAAATTAGGTGGGCAGCACAAAATACCTCGGCTTTCGAATACCAGAAATTATATTGAAGAACTCTTAAGTATGAATTCATAGGAATTTATTGCAATCAGAAACATCTCTAAAACAAGTGCTTAACGAATTAAATTGCTATTGGTCTAAGATTTTTTTTAACCTTGGCTCTGCCTTAATATTTATCCATAATTACTCCTAACCCTCTCTTAAGATGAAAACTAAATTAACCCGTTGTGCATTTTAAATAATGCTGATTTTAATATTGTTAATGTTTCTGCCAAATATAAATTTGTTGATATACTGAATTGTTATAAGGACCGCTATTTTAGATAGGATCCTCGTCTTAAATCCACGAAAAGACTTAGCATAATTACGTCTTATCAAAAACTGGTCACATAGTTGAGAAAACAGTGTCTCTATTCTTTTCCTCTTTTTTCTGAATACATAAGGTTGTTTTTTGTAATCTTTTTGAGCCCTTCTCATAGGTGTATTTAGCTTTATATTACAGGTTTCAAATAAGTTGAGCTGTATTTGTGTTGATAGATACCCTCTATCTCCAATTAAAGTGCAATCGCTCATTTTTAACGATAAATCGATTAAGTGCTATTACAAAAGAGTTTTTAAACGAGTATTTCGTCTAATAAATCTAAAACCCTAAAAAACACTTTGCACAGGTATTGGTTTAAATATACTTTTACCAAAGTTTTAAAAAGCATGAAGAAGGTTTATTGATAGTGTCCATTATTAATTAATATCCATAAAAATAAAAAACCACGCCAATGGCGTGGTTTTTTTAAGTGCTTAAACAAAACTATTAAGAAACTACTTTAAGTTTCTTTAAGGTTGTTTTTGTTAATTTATCTTCAGCATAAGATTTTGTTACGCATAATTTTTTCTCATCGCTACTTGGTAATTCAAACATAGCATCTGTTAAAATTTCTTCACATAATGAACGTAATCCCCTTGCTCCTAATTTGTACTCAATGGCTTTGTTTACTATAAAATCTAAAGCACCATCAGTAATACTAAAATCAATATCGTCCATTGTAAACAACTTCTTGTATTGTTTAATGATAGCGTTTTTAGGTTCAGTAAGAATAGCTCTTAACGTGTCGGCATCCAAAGGATCCATATAGGTTAATACTGGTAGTCTACCTATAATTTCTGGAATCAATCCGAAATCCTTTAAATCTTTTGGGATAATATACTGAAATAAATGGTTTTGGTCAACAACATCATCAGACATGGATGCGCTATAACCAACTGCTTGCATGTTTAAACGTTTTGAAATAACCCGTTCAACACCATCAAAAGCTCCACCAGCAATAAACAAAATGTTTTCGGTATTCACCTCAATAAACTTTTGGTCTGGGTGTTTACGACCTCCTTTGGGCGGTACATTTACAACAGTACCTTCCAACAACTTTAAAAGGGCTTGTTGCACACCTTCCCCAGACACATCACGAGTTATGGATGGATTGTCACTTTTACGCGCAATTTTATCTATTTCATCTATAAAAACAATACCTTTTTCTGCCTTTTCAAGATTGTAATCGGCAGCTTGCAATAACCTTGTCAAAATACTCTCAACATCCTCACCTACATAACCTGCTTCAGTTAAAACTGTTGCATCAACTATGGCCAAAGGCACATTAAGCATTCTGGCAATGGTTTTAGCCATTAAGGTTTTACCCGTACCCGTTTGACCAACCATAATGATATTGCTTTTTTGAATATCAATATCGTCTTTTGATGGAGGTTGCAATAACCTTTTGTAATGATTATAAACCGCAACAGACATCACTTTTTTAGTCATTCCCTGGCCTATAATGTACTCATCTAGAAATGCTTTGATTTGTTGTGGTTTACGAAGTTTTAATTCAGAAGATAAATCACTGCCATCATTTTGTTTGGATTCTTCAAGCACTATACCATGTGCCTGCTCTATACATCTATCACAAATGTGTGCATCTAATCCTGCTATTAATAAGTTCGTTTCAGGCTTTTTACGACCACAAAATGAACAATCTAATTCTTCTTTTGCCATTAATCTTATTATGTTTTCAGGAATAAATTTTTATAAATTCCTCTCTAAGAATTCTTTAAAATTACAAATTTTTATTTAATCGCGGGTTAAAATTTCATCAATCATACCATACTCCTTAGCTTTATCAGCCTTCATCCAGTAATCTCTATCACTATCTTCATATACTTTATCATAATCTTGACCAGAATGTTTACTGATGATTTTATAAAGTTCTTCTTTTAAAATTAATATCTCACGTGCAGTAATTTCAATATCACTAGCCTGCCCTTGAGCACCCCCTAAGGGTTGATGAATCATCACACGGGAATGTGTTAAACCGCTACGTTTACCTTTTTTTCCGGCACATAATAATACAGCACCCATGGATGCTGCCATTCCAGTACAAATAGTTGCCACATCTGGTTTAATAAACTGCATCGTATCATAAATTCCCAATCCAGCATAAACACTTCCTCCCGGAGAGTTGATATAAATCTGTATATCTTTTGAAGCATCTGTACTTTCTAAAAATAATAATTGGGCTTGTATAATATTTGCCACTTGATCGTTTATAGCGGTTCCTAAAAAGATAATACGATCCATCATTAAACGAGAGAAAACGTCAAAAATAGCGATATTCATTTGGCGCTCTTCAATAATGTTTGGGGTTAAATTTGTTGGGTACATACTACTAATAATTTTATTGTAGTAAGTACTGCTTATACCTTGGTCTTTTATCGCGAATTTTTCAAATTCTTTTGCGTAATCCATAATTGCAAGTAATGTTTTTAATTAAAGTATTGATAAACAGTAAACTATATTGAAATCAATTTTAATAAAGGTTATTTTGAATAAAAAAGCGCCTAAACCTTTTGATTTAAGCGCTTAAATATAAGCATTTATTCTTTATTTATTTATCGCCATAAACTTCTTTAACAAAGTTTTCATAACTTAGTTCTTTAACTTTAAGATTGGCTTTTTCTTTGTAAAGATTTAATAGTTTTTGACTGATAAGCTGCTCTGAAATTCTACGGGCTTCATCTTGGTTTGACAATACACGTGCAGCGATGTCATCCAATTCTTTATCAGAAGGGTTCATTTGGCCAAACTGTGCCATTTGAGCTTTTATCATATTTCTAGCATGATTTTTAATATCCTCCATAGTAACTTGAATGTTGTTTTCTTCAATTAATTTGCTTTCAATTAATTGATAGCGCAAGCTTTTTTCAGATTTTTGGTATTCTTCCTTAGCTTGGTCTGCATCCATTTCTTTTTCTCCCGCTGTTTGCAACCATTTTGTTAAAAACTCTGCAGGTAAATCAAATTTTGTGTTTTCAACCAAATATTCAGTAACATCATTCAGCAATTTTTGATCTGCTTGCTGTACAAATTGGTTTTCAGCGTCTTCTTTTATTTTTGCTTTTAGCTCGGTAACAGTAGTTACAACATCTTTTCCGAAAAGTTTATCAAACAGTTCTTGATCTAAATCTACCAACTCTCGTTTATTGATTTCATTAATGGCAAAATTAACTTCAATATCAAGACTGTGCACATCATCATGACCAAGTTTTAAGGCGTGCATTAATTCATGCTCATCATCATAAAGCCCTTTGGTTTTTAGTGTAATGACATCTCCAACTTTAGCGCCAATGAATTGTTTTTCGGTTGTCTTTCCTTTAAACTTATCTAAAGTTAAAGTTACTTTATTTTCAATTTCTTTTTCTTCGTTAGTGAATGTTCCTGTAATTTCACTATCCTTTTCAACAACATCTTGAGATACCAGTTTACCATATTGCTTTTGAATACGCTCTACTTGCTCATCAATCATTTTTTTATCAGCAACAATATTGTATTGCGTGATGGCTTTTTTACTTTTTAAATCTACATTAAATTCTGGCGCTAAACCCAATTCAAATTCAAAAGAAAAACCATCAGCGTCCCAATTTATATCGTTTTGTGGTTTTGGCAGCGGTTGCCCAAGTACATCTAACTTTTCTTCAGTTAAATATTTATTTAAAGCATCTTGTAAAAGCTTATTTACTTCATCAACCAAAACGGCCTTTCCGTATTGCTTTTTAACCATACCCATAGGCACATGCCCTTTTCTAAAACCAGGAATGTTTGCTGTTTTACGATAATCCGTTAAGATTTTCTCTACTTTATCACTGTAATCTTCTTTAGCGATATCTACTTTTACTACAGCATTTAATGCATCAACGTTTTCTCTTGTAATATTCATTTTAAAAATCGATTCTTTGTGTAACCAAAATTGGGATGCAAAAATAGTATATTTTTACATCCCAACAAAGTTTTTAATTGCTTGATTTTGAAGCTAGTTTTTGTCTTCTTTTAAAAGTGAATGGAGAATAGATTGTAGCACCGAAAGGAGGATGCTAAATAACAATGCAATCCAAATACTACTTACTGAAAAACCATCAATTAACTTATCGGCCAATAAAATAATTAAGGCATTAATTATTAATAAAAACAGACCTAATGTTATGATGGTTATAGGTAATGTTAGAATGACCAAAATAGGTTTTACAAATAAATTTAACACCGATAGTACAATAGCAACAATAATGGCGGTAACATAAGAATCTAAAGCAACTCCGCTATTTCTTAGTAAATAGGATATAATAAATACGGCAACGGCGTTTAATAAAAGTTTGATTATAAGCTTCATATTTTTCGAATTTTATTAAATGTACAAAAACTAAGAAACAAAATCCATAACCGCATCGAAAAAGTCTTCTGGGTTTTCGGCATGTAACCAATGGCCTGCATTGGCAATAGTTACTATTTTGGCATTTGGAAAGTGGTTTTTTATAATACGCTCGTCACCAACACCTATATATTCTGATCGGTTTCCACGTAAAAACAAAGTATCTTTTTCAAAAACAGCATAACTTGGTAAAGCTTCACCTACTTCGGCTACTTCATTTTTTAAAACCTCTAAATTAATGCGAAGCCCTAATTTTCCTTTTTCAACCCAATATAGGTTTTTTAGTAAAAATTGGCGTATGCCCCAGTCCGATATGTATTCACTTAAAACTTTATCGGCTTCTCCTCTGCTTTTTACTTCATTAAAATTTATAGCACTCAATCCATTTAAAATCACATCATGATGGACAGGATAAAATCGCGGTGAAATATCTGCGACCAGTAATTTTGAAACCATTTCTGGATATTCTGTAGCAAATAGCATTGCGGTTTTTCCACCCATGGAATGGCCCATAAGAACAATATCTTTTAGTTGATGCGCATCACAATAGTTTTTTAAATCATCAGCCAGAATTTCATAATTAAATTCATTACTCCAAAAACTGCGCCCATGGTTACGTTGATCTATTAAATGCACTTGGAAACCTTGTTCACTAAATTGTGAGCCTAATGTTTTCCAGTTATCACTCATCCCTAAAAATCCATGCAGAATAACAAATGGTCTCCCTTCCCCTAATATGTTTGAATGTAAAAGCATTATTTAAGCTTGTGTAAATACATTTGAATAACATTTTCTACACCTAAGTACAAGCTCTCTGCTACTAAGGCATGACCTATTGAAACTTCCAAAAGATTTGGAATATTATCTTTAAAAAATTTAATGTTGTCAAGAGATAAATCATGACCTGCATTAATGCCCAAATCTAAATTATTTGCTAATTCTGCACTTTCAATATATGGCCTTACCGCCTCATTGTTACCCAAGTTATATTGGTGAGCAAAGGCTTCAGTATACAATTCAATTCTATCCGTTCCAGTTGCTTTAGCACCTTCAATTTGCTTTAAAACAGGATCAACAAATATAGACGTTCTTATATTATTTTGCTGAAACTCCTTAATAACATCAACCAAAAAATCTTTGTGCTTAATGGTATCCCAACCTGCATTACTGGTTATGGCATCAACAGCATCGGGTACTAGAGTAACCTGGGTTGGCTTCACCTTTAAAACTAAATTTATAAAGGAATCGATGGGGTTACCTTCTATGTTATATTCAGTATAAACTTTTGGTTTTAAATCGCGAGCATCTTGGTAGCGTATATGCCTTTCGTCTGGCCTGGGATGAATGGTTATACCTTCAGCCCCAAAACGTTGGACATCTTTTGCAAACTGCACCACATTTGGCACGTCGCCACCTCTAGAATTCCTTAATGTAGCTATCTTGTTAATATTAACACTTAACTTTGTCATTTAATTGATTTTAAATCACAAAAATACAAACTACAACAGGCATACATAGTATTTTTTTGATTAATTTGCATGCATATAAAAGACGGTTATGAAACTTTCAGAATTAATTATAAACGACATAAAACCGCTTGGTGTTAAGAATAAAATAAGTGATATACAATTACTGTTCAATCAATTAACATATTCGCATATTCCTGTTCAAGATAACAACAAAGCGTATTTAGGATGCTTTTCTGAAACCGATGCCCATTGTTTTGAAAGCGATAAATTGCTTGAAGATTACAAATATGCCATGGAAGACTTTTTTGTTCGCGACAAAACACTCTGGCTAGATGTATTAGAAGCTTTTACAGTAAACTCAACCAATATCATGCCTGTTTTGGATGAGAAAAATAAATATTTGGGATATTATGAGCTCAACGATGTTATGAGTTTATTTAGCGAGTCTCCTTTTTTCTCTGAAGCTGGTGGAATTTTGGTTGTTGAAAAAGGGATCAATGATTACTCATTTAGTGAAATAAGCCAAATTATAGAATCTAACGATGGTAAGCTACTTGGGGCTTTTATTTCAAAGATGAATACTGATTTGGTGCAAATTACCTTAAAAATTGGCAACACAGGATTAAACGAAATTATTCAAACTTTCCGAAGATATAGTTACAACATTATCTCTGGTCACGAAGAAGATAGTTATATTGAAAGTTTAAAAGAACGTTCGGATTATTTAAAAAAATATTTAAGCATTTAAGTTATGAAGGTTGCTGTTTTTGGACGATTTTATAATAAAACCACAAGTGTTTCAGTTTTAACGCTCTTTAACTACTTACTTAAAAAAGATGTTGATGCTTACATTGAAACCGAGTTTTACAATCTTATAAAAAGCAATTCTTCAATTATAAAAGATTTTGAATCTTTTAAAACCTTTGACGATTTAGACCCTTCATTCGATTTATTTGTAAGCGTTGGTGGCGATGGCACCATTTTAAGAGCCATCACATTTGTAAAAGATATCGATATACCCATTATAGGCATTAATACTGGTAGGCTTGGGTTTTTGGCAACCATACAAGTAGATGCCATAGAGCAAGCCATTCAAAACATTATTGATGGAAAATATAAAATCTCAGAACGGAGTTTGCTTTCCATAGAAACAACACCTAAAAATAGTGATATTACTGAAATGAATTTTGCCTTAAACGAGATTACAGTAAGCAGAAAAAACACAACCTCTATGATTACTGTAGAAACCCATTTGGACGGTGAATATTTAACTTCCTATTGGAGCGATGGGTTAATTGTTTCAACACCAACCGGTTCTACGGGGTATTCTTTAAGTTGTGGCGGCCCTGTAATAACACCGGGAACAAACAGTTTTTTGTTAACCCCTATTGCTCCTCATAATTTAAGCGCTCGCCCACTTGTAATTCCTGATTCTACCGAAATCCAATTAAAAGTGGAAGGCAGAGAAGAACAACACCTAGTGTCATTAGATTCTAGAATTGCCACACTTGATAATGGCACCATAATTAAAATTAAAAAAGCCAACTTCAAAATTAAAATGATTGATCTTTTTGAGGAAAGCTTTTTGGATACGCTTAGAAAAAAACTCCTTTGGGGCGAAGACAGGCGCAATTAAACAATAATTCAAAAGAAAAACTGTTTTAAACTCATACTATTTGGTTCAGATTGTTATGGACTAATCTTATTTATTATATTTGCAAACTTTTGAACATTTATGAGGCATTTAATCATATTGACAATAAGCATTTTAAGCGTACATTTGGGGTATTCCCAAATTAATGAAATTGGTATTTTTGCTGGTGGAAGTAATTTTATTGGAGATGTTGGGGCTACAAATTATATTTCACCAAACCAATTGGCAATAGGCGGCATATATAAATGGAACAGAAGCAAAAGACACTCATACAGAGCCTCAATAATTTTTAGTGATTTGGAAGGTATTGACGTTAATTCAGATGACCCCAGACGAATCGTAAGAGGGTATGAGTTTTCAAGTAAAATTATAGAGCTTTCAATAGGTATGGAATTTACCTTCATGGATTTTAACTTGCATTCTGGAGAAAAAATTGGCACCCCTTATTTATATTCAGGAATAAGTGTTGCAAACCATGATAACCACTATTTTTTAAGTGGTGTTCAAACTCAAGAAAACACATCTAGTTGGGCTTATGGCATACCTATGGCTTTAGGTTTTAAAACAAATATTTTAGGAAACATTATTTTAGGTATAGAGGTTGGTGCACGCTATACATTTTCTGATGAACTTGATGGAAGTGTACCTAATGACAGTTCAAAACAATCATACCGCTTTGGCAATATATATAACAACGATTGGTATGTGTTTTCGGGTATTACACTAACTTATACTTTTGGTGAAAACCCATGCTATTGTGTTGAGTAAAATGGATTTAAAAAACAATATTGATATTGAAAAGTTGCCTAAACACATTGCCATTATTATGGATGGCAATGGTAGATGGGCTAAACAAAAAGGCATGATGCGCGCTTTTGGTCACGAAAATGGCACAAAAGCGGTAAGACAAACTGTTGAGGCCTGTGCTGAACTGGGCATTGAAAATTTAACCCTTTACGCTTTTTCAACTGAAAACTGGAACAGACCAAAACTAGAAGTACAAACTTTAATGAGGCTTTTAGTGTCTTCATTAAAAAAAGAAATTTCCACACTTGAAGATAACAACATAAAACTTTCAGCAATTGGCAACTTAAACACTCTGCCAAAAAAAGTACACAATGAGCTTCTAGAGGTTATCGATAAAACAAAGTTTAATACTAGAATGACTTTAACGCTTGCATTGAGTTATGGTTCGCGAGAAGAATTGCTAAACACTGTTAAAGAAATTAGTATTAAAGTTAAAAATAATATAATTTCGCCCGAAAATATTGAAGAATCAATTATAAATGAGCATCTTTACACGCAAAATTTACCAGACGTGGATTTGCTTATTAGAACTAGTGGCGAGCAACGTATAAGTAATTTTTTGTTGTGGCAAATCGCATATGCCGAATTATACTTTACCAGTATATTATGGCCCGATTTTACCAAACAACATTTATATGAAGCTATTATTGAATATCAAAAAAGAGAACGACGATTTGGGAAAACAAGTGAACAACTTAGTTAATACTTTACCTGTAATAACATATTTAAAGTACTGCATAGCCATATTATTTTTTGCATTAAGCATAGGTACACAAGCACAAGATTTACCATACAACGAAGGTAAAAAATATACACTAGGAGGCATTTCTGTGTCTGGAAACACTTCATTTAGCGAACAAACCATCATTACCTATTCCGGATTAAAAAAAGGTAAAGAAATGACCATTCCTGGAGAGGATATAGCCAATGCCATTAAAAAACTTTGGGGTTCAAAATTGTTTAGCGATATAGAGGTTTACATTACCAAAATAGAAGGCGATGTTGCTTATTTACAAATACAATTATCTGATTTACCACAACTGAATGAGTTAAAAATCAATGGCGTAAAAAAAGGTAAAATAGAAAGCATTACAAAAGAAACTAACCTAAAAAAAGGTGTTAAAGTAACGGAAAACCTTTTAACAACTTCCAAAAATTTTCTAGAAAAGAAGTACAAGAAAGAAGGATTTTTAAACACTAAAGTTTTTATTAATACCATAGAAGTAAAAGATTCTATTGAAACTGCTAGAGTTAATATGGTGGTAAATGTTGATAAAGGCGAAAAAGTTAAAATTAAGAATATTGTATTTGATGGCAATGATTTTTTAAGTGAAAAAAAACTTAGAAAAGCCATGAAAAGCACCAAAAAAATTAATCGTATCAGGCTTTTAAAACGTTCAAAATTTATCGATTCTGCTTATCAGTCTGATTTAGGCCATATTATAGATAAATATAAAGAAAATGGATATAGAGATGCTAGAATTATTTCTGATAGTTTAATTATAAATGATGATAAAACTATCTCTCTAAAAATTAATGTACTCGAAGGTGAACTATATACATTTGGAGATATCACTTTTATAGGAAATACCGTTTATTCAAATGAGTTATTGAGTAGAGTGTTGCGCATAAGAAAAGGTGATACTTACAATGGCGTAGAATTGCAAAAGCGCATTGCGGACAACTCTAAACCAGATGGCGATGATATCACAAACCTATATCAAAACAATGGTTATTTATTCTCACAAATAAACGCAGTTGAGGTTAGTGCCGATAACAATGTTATTGATATCGAAGTTAGAGTCTCTGAAGGAAAACCTGCTTACTTTAACAATGTCTCTGTAGTGGGGAATGATAAAACAAATGACCACGTAATTTATAGGGAAATACGCACGCGTCCAGGTAAACTATACAGTAAAGCAGATGTGGTTCGTTCGGTTAGAGAACTTGGTCAAATGGGCTTTTTTGATGCTCAAGAAATAACACCAAACTTCAATAACCCCAACCCAAACGAGGGGTCCATCGATATGGAATACTCTGTAAAAGAAACAGGGTCCAGCCAGATTGAATTACAAGGTGGTTACGGAGGTGGTGGTTTTATAGGTACGCTTGGTTTATCTTTTAACAACTTTTCTATAAAAGATATCTTTAAAAAAGATGCTTATAAGCCAATACCAATGGGTGATGGACAAAAATTGGCTTTACGTTTACAAGCCAGCCGATTTTTCCAAACATATAGCTTTTCATTTTCAGAGCCTTGGTTAGGTGGTAAACGTCCTGTGCAGTTTTCAACATCTTTATCACACACGAAACAGTTTCTATGGAATCCCGCAACGCGTAATGCCGATAAAAGCAGAAGTTTTAATATTACTGGGATTACCTTTGGTCTAGCAAAACGTTTATCGGTTCCTGATGATTTCTTTACACTTTCTCAAGCTATAAGTTTTCAACGTTACGACTTAAACAACTATAATACGGGGTTATTCACTTTTGGCGATGGATATTCAAATAACTTATCTTACACCTTTGGTTTAAGCCGAAACAATACTAGTGTAGACCCTATTTATCCAACCGGTGGTTCTAATTTTGGGGTTAGTGCAAAATTTTCGCTCCCTTATTCATTATTCAATGGTGTAGATTACAAACAATTATCTAACGATTATGACAATGCATTAGAGAGAAGAGCCAGTGCAAGTAGTACAGCAGATAGAGAATATATTGAAGCGAATAAAGAAATAACTGAAATTGATCAAGAGCGTTACAAATGGCTAGAGTTTTACAAAGTAAAATTTTCAGGTGAATGGTTCACACAACTAGCCAAGGATTTAGTTTTAAGGCCCAAAGTGGAATTTGGTTTTTTAGGTGCCTATAATAATAACAGAGGGGTTATCCCATTTGAAAGATTCTTTTTAGGTGGAGATGGTTTAGGAAACTTTAGTTTAGATGGTAGAGAAGTTATTCAGTTGCGAGGATACCCAAACCAATCCTTAACTCATTTAGATGAAACAACAGGAAGAGCTTCAAACGATGGTTCAAGTATTTACAATAAATTTTCTTTAGAACTTCGTTACCCAATCACTTTAAAAGCATCTGCTAAGATTTATGCTTTAGGCTTTTTGGAAGGCGGTGTATCCTATGAAAAATTTAGAGACTACAATCCTTTTAATATCAAGCGTTCTGCCGGCTTAGGTATTAGAATTTTCATGCCTGCATTTGGCTTATTAGGTATTGATTTTGGTCATGGTTTCGACCCTTTACCAGGGGAAACAGTTAAACATGGGTGGGAAACTCATTTCATTATTGGACAACAATTTTAATTTGAAAAAATATTTTGGCATGATATTTTCTATTTACCCACTAATGATTTGCATGAGAATTAAAATTTTTAAGATTAAAATTCGTTAATTTTGAAAACACAATTCTAAAAAGCAGAAAAGTTATCTGTTATTTTAGACTCTTTAAGTTGATGAATTATAAATATAAACAGATGCAAAACAAAGTTCTTTTTTTACTGACATTAGTTTTAATGCTAAGTATTTCGGCTTATGCGCAACGAGGCGTTAGAATTGCTTATATCGATACTGAATATATTTTAGAAAATGTTCCGGAATATCAAGAAGCTACTGCGCAGTTAAATCAAAAAGCTGATAAATGGAAAAATGAGATTCAAGAAAAATTAGCCGTTATTGAACAAAAGCGAAAAGATTTAAGTAACGAAAAGGCACTTTTAACAAAAGAGCTTATAGCAGAACGTGAAGAGGATATTAATTTTGAAGAGCAAGAAATACTGGATTATCAACAAAAACGTTTTGGACCAAATGGTGATTTGTTCATTCAAAAAAAACAATTAATGCAACCTATTCAGGACCAAATATTTGCCGCGGTTCAAGATTTGGCAGAAGGAAGGAAATATGATTTTATTTTTGATAAATCATCCGATGCTGTTATGCTATTTTCTGCAAAACAGTTTGATGTAAGTGAGCAAATTTTACGAAGTATAACCCGAGCATCAAAACGTACGCAAGCCGATTCAAAAGTAGAACGAAAAGCTGCTGAAGAAGAGCAACTAATTCCAGAAATAAATTACGAATTAGAGGCTAGAGAAAAAGCTTTGGAAAAAAAGAAAAAAGAACGCGAAAGCGCCATTGAAAAAGCAAGACAAGAAAAATTAGATGCCCGTGCAGCTAAGGTAAAAGCCGCTGAAGAAAGACGACAAAAAATATTGGAAGAACGCGAAAAAGCGAAACAAGAAAAATTAGATGCAAGAATTCAACCAGAATCTACAAAAACAGCAACAGATTCTACGGCATCAAAAAGCACAATAACTAAAGAAGCTGGAGAGACCAAAACTCAAGCTCAACTAATTGAGGAAAACAGACAAAGAAAATTAGCAGAAAGAGAAGCTAGAAAAAAAGCAATTGAAGAAAGAAAACAAAAAATATTAGAAGAACGCCAAAAAGCAAAAGACAGTACGAACAACAATTAAAAATTTATAACACAATTAATACTATTTAAAAATGAAACAATTAAAAACTCTTTTATTAGCAACTGCATTATGCATTGGAACTGTAAGCTTTACACAAGCACAAAGCAAAGTTGCTCATATAAATACACAAGAATTAATTGCAGCAATGCCTGCAGCAAAATCTGCACAAGCTGAACTTGAAACTTTAAGTAAAACCTATCAAACAGATATTCAAGCATCTATTACCGAGTATCAAAATACAGCAAAACAGTATGAAGCGGAAGCAGCTACCAAAACCGATGAAGAAAATCAAAAAAGAGGTTTAGAATTGCAAGAAAAGCAACAACGTATTCAACAATTTAGAGCAGATGCACAAAAAGATTTAGCTGAAAAAGAAGCTGAATTATTTAAACCAATACAAGAGCAAGCAATGAAAGCTATCAATGATGTTGCTAAAGAGCAAGGTTACCAGTATGTTTTAGATAGAGCTACTTTAATCGTAGCGGAAGGTAAAGACATTTTAGCTGATGTAAAAAAGAAATTAGGTATCTAATTCAAATTTTAAATAAATATATTTAAAGCTGTCTTTATAAGGCAGCTTTTTTATTTTTGTTATACTATGAACACACAGCCTATTGGTATTTTTGATTCGGGTGTTGGTGGCACTTCCATTTGGAAGGAAATCCATGCCCTTTTGCCAAACGAAAACACGTTGTATTTGGCAGATAGCGCTAATGCACCTTACGGACCAAAAGGAAAAAAAGCTATCATCAATTTAAGTATTAAAAACACTGAATTTTTGATTAAAAAAAATTGCAAGCTTATTGTTGTAGCATGCAATACAGCCACAACCAATGCCATTGATTACCTAAGAGACACTTATAATGTCCCTTTTATTGGAATTGAACCAGCCATTAAACCTGCCGCCTTACAAACTAAAACAAGTGCCGTAGGTATTTTAGCAACTAAAGGAACCTTAAGTAGTGCTTTATTTTCAAAAACATCGAGTTTGTTTGCAAGCGGCATTAAAGTTATTGAACAAAACGGTGATGGTATTGTAGAGCTTATTGAAAGCGGTAAATTATTTTCGGATGAAATGATTGCACTTTTAAAACAATACTTGCAACCGATGATTGATGCTGAAATTGACTATTTGGTTTTAGGTTGTACACATTACCCCTATTTAATGCCTTTATTGTTGAAAATACTACCTAAGCATATTAAAATTATAGATTCTGGTGAAGCCGTTGCAAGACAAACCAAAGCCGTTTTAGAAAAGCATGATTTATTAAACGTAAGTTTCACCAAAGCTAAGAATGAATTTTTTACCAACGGAAACCCCGAAGTTATGCAATCGCTTTTAGGTGAAAAATTTGATGTTGAATATTTAAGTTTTTAATACTTTGTCATTACGAGGAGGCACGACAAAGTAATCTCTTGAGATGGAACTAAAATGCAATAGATAACAACAGAAAATTAAATCATTTTTAAAGCTGAAATAAAGTTTTGCGTTAGGGATTGCAGTGAAAATCCTTTTGTTTTTATTGAAATGAAATTATAAATTAACTATCTATAAAATGATAAATTATTGATTCCTGCCTTCGCAGGAATGACAAAAAACAAAAGATTGCAACGAAAAGCCCGACCCAAAGGGTAACGCCCTACTCTTTAAACCAACTGGAATATTTTATATAATTATCGGCGATACGGTTTATTTCGCCCGAGATTAATTCTTGACTAATATCTTTTACCTTTTTAGCAGGAACACCAGCGTAAATACTACCAGATTCTACGTGGGTACTTTTTGTAAGTACAGCGCCTGCAGCTATTATACTGTTGCTTTCAACCACACAATCGTCCATAATGATGCTTCCCATACCCACCAAAACATTGTCGTGAATGGTACAACCATGAACTATGGCGTTGTGACCGATGGATACGTTATTGCCTATGTTTGTGGGAGAAGTTTGGTAAGTGGCATGTATAACGGCACCATCCTGAACGTTTACTTTATTGCCTATTTTTATGTAATGTACGTCGCCACGAATAACAGCATTAAACCACACACTGCATTGATTTCCCATGGTAACTTCGCCTACTATGGTAGCGTTTTCGGCAATGTAACAATCTTTTGGAATTATTGGCGATTTTCCGTTTACTAGTTTTATAATTGACATATATGTTTTGTTTTAGAATGTCAGTTTGAGTTTTTCTGAAAGAAAAGTATCGAGAAATTTTTTTATTTACTTCTCGATAAATCCCGATCTGATTGTCCGTTTATTGTCATATTCCTGTAATGTTAGCAATTACAAGCCTATCGAAGAGTTTTTCCTCAAAATATCTT
>JBMTVT010000023.1:0-33362 GCA_049451635.1 Tamlana sp.
TTTATTCATTTATTACCAATCTAAACCCTTCACCATGTATGTTTAGTATCTCCACTTTTGGGTCTAGTTTTAGGTATTTACGCAATTTTGCAATATAAACGTCCATACTGCGCGAGGTAAAGTAATTATCGTCTCGCCAAATTTTGGTTAAGGCTAATTCACGAGGCATTAAATCGTTTTCGTGTAACGCCAATAAACGTAACAATTCGTTTTCTTTAGGCGATAGCTTTACGGGTTCGCCACCATCAAATTTTAAGAAACGTAGCTTGGAGTTTAAATGGAAACGCCCTATTTTAAACTCAAATTGTTTACTATCGGATATGGTTTCTGTAGCTTTTCGTTGAATGATTGCTTTAATTTTCATTAGCAATACTTCACTATCAAACGGCTTGTTTAAATAATCGTCAGCCCCTACTTTATACCCTTTTAAAACGTCTTCTTTCATCGTTTTAGCGGTTAAAAATATAATAGGCACATCAGTGTTTTTTTCCCTTATTTCTTTAGCTAGAGTAAACCCATCTTTATAAGGCATCATAACATCCAAAATGCATAAATCGAAATCGTCTTTCTTAAATTTCTCAAAGCCTTCCATACCATTTTTAGCATGTGTAACTTCGTAATCATTCATCATTAAATAATCTTTAAGAACGGTTCCGAAATTGGGGTCGTCTTCAACTAATAATATTCTTTTCTTGTGCTCTTCCATAGTTTTATGATGTTAGTGGAAGCTTAATTATAAAGGTGCTTCCTTTGTCTTTTTCAGTTTCAACTGATACGTGACCTTGATGGTCTTCTACAATTCTTTTTACATAGGCCAGACCTAAGCCATGACCTTTTACGTTATGTATATTTCCGGTGTGTTCTCTATAAAATTTTTCGAACACTTTTTTGGCAGCAGCTTTACTCATACCGCTACCATGATCTTTTATTTTCAAGAAAATGTTGTTACCTACATTTTCTGTATATACTTCTATTTTTGGTGCATTTGGAGAATACTTTATGGCATTATCTAGTATATTAACTATAACATTGGTGAAATGCGTTTCGTTGGCTAAAATTGACGACTTTTCAGCATCAAAAAACGTTTTAATATAGCCTTTTCTATCTTCAACAATGAGTTCTACGTGTGTTATGGCATCTTCAATTAAGTCGTGCAACTTAACTCTATCCTTACTAATGCTTAATTCGTTCTTTTCTAATTTAGATATTCTTAATACATTTTCAACCTGCGCATGCATCCGCTTGTTTTCTTCCTTTATCATGGTGAGGTAACGTTTTACCTTATCTTTATCATCAATTACTTTGGGGTTTCTTATGGTATCCAACGCTAAATTTATGGTAGCAATTGGTGTTTTAAACTCATGCGTCATGTTATTTATAAAATCACTTTTAATTTCAGAGATTTTACGTTGTTTAACTAATTGATATAAAGCACTTGTATAAGCCAATATGATGATGGATGTAAAAATTACAGACAATAAAATCATACCTATGATACCCGATAGTATAAACTTGCTATCTCCCGGGAAGTTTACCAGAAGTCTGTAAGGTGTTTGCCTATTTTCATCATAAAAAACAGGGACTTTAAATGTAGAATTTGGATTATTTTCAAAATTATCACTACTAACTTTTGTCGCTAAATCGTTACTATAAATAGCAAATTCAAAGTCTATATCGATGCCATCTTTTTTAAGCCTATTGGTCAACAATTCTTTAATTTCAGTTTCCGAAACACGCTTATGTATAGGTGTTCGTTTTGAAATTTCCTTGAAGCTTTTTTCAAAACTAATACGTTGAGCCTCATCTATGGTTCCACTTTTAATAATATTAGTTATTGGGCTTTTTAAATCTTTTTCTAGCGGATCTACATTTTTATAAACCTCAGTGCTTGACGTTCCAATAATGTTTTTAATGTCAAGACTATCTAAACCAATGTCAAAGAGCGAAGAAGACAACTTATAGTTCTCTTCCAAAACGTTGCTTCTATAAATAAGTGTTTCTTTGGTATTATTATTTTTTTGATAAATAAATAACTGAGAAACAGCTTCCTCATCAGCTTTTTTTTCGCTATCAAGACTAAAATACTTAGCGAAATACTTATCCGATTCGTTTTCTTCAATAACGTTGGAAACATAGTTAAGGGTTGTTACAACATTAAACTTAAAACGTTCCTTTTCGTTTTTTACTGAATCGTTAATATAATAAGCTTGAATTGATATAATACCTACAAGCGATAAGCTCATAAGTATTATAAGTAGGATAAATATTCGTTTGCTCATCATTCAAAATTAACATTTTAACATTTAGTAATCCCATTTTTAACCTTACATTAACAAAAATGTTAAAATTTTGAGGCGCCTATTCTGTTGAGGATTTCTTTGTGAATTTTCACTACTTGCTTTTTGGTATTTGCGACACTTAAATTGTTGATGACGAAGTCGGAATTTTGGATGCGTTGGTCGTCTGTCCATTGATTTTTCATAATGGCTTCAATGTTTTCCTTAGTTGTATTGTCGCGTTTTAACAATCTATCAATACGTAGTACTTTATTTGCGGTAACCGTAATAACAAAATCGTAGTCTTTATAACTGCCGTTTTCAAACAGTATGGCAACTTCTTTTATAACGTAAGGTGCATCTTGCTTTAACACCCATCGTTCAAAATGTTTTGCTACCCTTGGATGAACAATGGCGTTCATTTTTCGTAAACTAACTTTATCATTAAATATGATATTAGCAATAAAAGGTTTGTTCAATTTACCATCTACGTAAGTTTCCTCTCCAAATAACCCAATGAGTTTTCGTTTTATAATTTTTGAGGTATTCATTAATTTTTTTGCTTCATCATCAGCTATGTAAACAGGAACACCCATATTAGCAAACATTTTTACAACGGTTGTTTTTCCGCTTCCTATACCTCCTGTTAACCCTACAATAATCATTTTGTTATGATAAATTCTATACGTTGTTGATTAATCTTAGCATTTTTAACTTGTTCTGGTATTTTTGCAAATTCTGGAATTAAAAAAGATTGATCCTCTCTTACTTTATTGAAATCGCAAATAACCTTAAAATCTTTATTCGATATTTTACTATAATTAATCAAACTTACATAGTATGAAACATTTACAGTTTTAGGAAAATACTTTATCGCTGCCTCTTTAGGTTGATTTATTATGGTAATAGGAATACTCAAAGTACCTTCAGTAAACTTTTCTACAGTACCTTTTAAAATGACCTCATTATTCGAGAATTTTAAATTTGATTTATTTTTTGGAAACTTTAATTTAACAGGACTTGATAAATCTGTTCTGATATCATTAAAAGTAACTTCTTCAGTTTCTAAAAATTCAATATTGGAAACCATGATATTTGGGCCAACAACAACAATGGAATCTGGATTAGAAATTAACTCCTCAGACATGTTATAACCAGGACTAAAATTAATAGCAACATTTAGCTTTACTGGCACTTTTTTAACCAAATTAATACCGTATCTAAAAGTAAGTGTATCAGGAGCTATATTAAGCAATTCCAACTGTTTGTCAAACTGGGTGTTTTTTAGATAAGCTATTGATTTGCTCCAAATAAAAACACTGTCTTTCTTGTACACATCCTTACTGAAATCAATCTTAATTCTTGGCTTAGATACATAATATTTAAGCCATTTAAAACCATGTGTTTTGAGAGTTACATTAAGCTTAACAGAATCGTTTAAAATGATATTTTCTTGTGGAACGTTTATTTTTTCAATATCAAAAGCAAGTGTATTAGTGTATTGTTTTGAAAGTTTTGTGAAAATTAAAATAATGAATGCTAAAAACAAAAACAAAAAAAAGACATTTATCTTTCTATTTTTGAATGATGTTACTATTTCAGATTTAAGTTTTCTAATCATTTTAATTTAAAAAATAAACTTGGAAAGTAATTCTCCGGTTCTTCATTTAAAATTGATACAGCAAAAGTAGATTTTAAAAACCCATAGCCATATCCTAAAAATTGTACCATAATAGCCATTGATGAAAGTATAGATACCACAAGATTCATTGTTGTAATTAAAGCTACTATAAAAGCTATCATAAAATATAAAATATAAATTAGAAACAACCATTTAAACCCCACGAAAGCCAATATTATGGATAAGATGAGACCTAAACAGAAAACTGATGGAAACCAATAAGTGATTTTTTTTGTTTGTGGATGCCATTTGTTTAAAATAGGACGCACCAAACCAAATTTATGCACTTGTTTATAGAATGTTTTCCATGAAATACGGCGTTTATGATACACAAAAGCTTTAGGTATTAATTTGGTTTTAAAACCCAAATCCCAAAGACGGATGGACAAATCGGGATCTTCCCCTGGATGAATACGACCAAAACCTCTAGAAGCCTCGAAAGCTTTTTTTGAAAGTCCCATATTAAAACTTCTAGGTTGAAACCTATCTACACTTTTTTTATTACCACGAATACCGCCTGTAGTTACAAAAGACGTCATTGAAAAATTAATGGCTTTTTGCAGATTTGAAAACGATTGGTGTGCCGCATCGGGTCCACCAAAACAATCAACATAAACATCAATCAAGCTTTTTTCAACTTCGTTTAAATATTGTTTTGGCAAAATACAATCGCTATCCAAAATGATAAAATAATTGCCCTTGGCGTATTGCATACCATAATTTCTAGAATCTCCGGGGCCAGAATTTTCCTTAAAAAAATAAGCGATGTTCAATTTTTTTTTAAAACTATCAACAACCTTTTTTGATGAGTTTGTTGAACCATCTTCAACAATAACAATTTCATATGGTGTATTAGTTTCCAAAGCTTCAAAACTCTGTAAAAGCTCTTGTATTTCGTCAGGGCGATTATAAACAGGAATTATAAATGAAAACTGTAGTTGCATAACACAAAAGTAACAAAAAAGCCACCTTTATGAAGATGGCTTTTAATCTATATTTTTAAAATGTTTATTCTTCTCCCACAAAAGTACTCATTACGGCATCGCTTACACCCATATTGCTGAAACCACCGTCATTATATAAGTTTTGCAAGGTTACGCGTTTGGTTAAATCACTAAACATAGCTACAGTATAATTAGCGCAATCTAAAGCAGTGGCGTTTCCAAGAGGCGACATTTTTTCGGCATAAGCTATAAATCCATCAAATCCTTTTACACCGCTACCTGCAGTTGTTGGTGTAGGCGATTGCGAAATGGTGTTTACACGTACTTTTTTGTCAACCCCAAAGAAATAACCAAAACTACGCGCTATACTTTCTAAATAAGCTTTGTTATCTGCCATATCGTTGTAGTCTGGAAACACTCGTTGGGCAGCCATATAAGTTAAAGCTACTATGCTTCCCCATTCGTTCATGGCGTCTGATTTGTATAACGTTTGCATCAATTTATGAAAAGACATGGCAGAAACATCGGTGCCTTTTTGCGTCCAATCATAATTTTGGTCGGTATAATGTTTTCCTTTTCTCACGTTTATAGACATGCCAATGGAATGTAAAACAAAATCTATTTTGCCTCCTAAAATCTCCATGGATTTGTCAACTAAATTCTGTAAATCTTCAAGAGAAGTAGCATCAGCAGGAATAATTTGAGAGCCTGTTTTTTCGGCCAACTCATTAATTTGTCCCATACGCATGGCCACAGGTGCATTTGTTAATACAAATTGGCCGCCTTCTTCGTGCACACGTTCAGCAGTTTTCCAAGCTATGGAGTTTGAGTCTAATGCTCCAAAAATAATTCCCTTTTTTCCTATTAGTAAATTGTATGACATTTTTTGGTTAGTTTATATGTTGATTAGTTGATACGTTATCATGTTATTAAAACAAAAGTAATAAACTTTAAACGTTAAACTTTAAACTTTTTTAATTAAGTAACTCTTTGGCATGTGCAATAGCTGATGACGACATTTCTGCACCCCCCAACATTTGAGCAATCTCTACAATACGTTCATCATGGTTTAACTTTACCAAATTGGTCTGGGTAATCTCATTAACATCTTCTTTAAAAACTTTAAAATGTGAATGCCCTTTGGCCGCAATTTGCGGAAGATGCGTTATGGAAAACACCTGCATGGTTTTACTCATTTGCAGCATAATATCGCCCATTTTGTTGGAAATTTCGCCTGAAACACCCGTATCTATTTCATCAAACATAATGGTGGGCAATTGAATATATTTTGCTAAAACCGATTTTATAGCTAGCATAATTCTTGAGAGCTCACCACCAGACGCCGCTTTTTTAAGCTCATTAAAATTACCGCCTTTATTTGCTGAAAATAAAAACGATAATTTATCTTTTCCATTAGCAAAAAACACATCACTAGATGCCAAATCCATTTTAAATTGTGCATTTGGCATACCTAAACTGCTTAAAATGGTTTCCAATTGCAATTTTAATTCTGGAATAACAGCTATTCTTTTATCATGAATGGTTTTACAAATAACATTTAATTGATTTTCCTTTGAGGTAATTTCAGCTTGTTTTTTGTTTATAGAGTCGTCTAAATTCTCTGTAAAGGCTACCTTTTCCTCAAGTTGGTTTTTAATATTTATTAATTCTGAAATATCATTAGCTATATGCTTTTGCATCAAATTATGAAGCATTTTTAGTTTAGAGTCAACCACTTCCAATCTATTTGGGTCTGCATCCAAACCTTCTTGAAGCCTATTTATATAGCTAAAAACATCATCCAACTCAATTAAACTGCTTTGGGTTCTATTAAAAATATCTTCATATTTTGATGAATAACTTGCTAGTTTTTGTAGCACATTTTTTAAAGACGTAAGTGTTGCCAAAATGCCTATTTGTTCTTCGCTCAATAACTGGTATGCTTCAGAAAGTTTTTCTTGAATACTCTCCATATTATTCAAGGTTTCATATTCTTCCTCAAGAGTTTCCAGTTCGCCATCAACTAAATTGGCTTCTATTAATTCGCTTAACAAAAACGAATTATAATCATGTTCTTTAATGGCTTCTGCCTGAAAATTTAAAAGTTCCTTATGTTCTTTTTGTAGGATTTTATAGATTTTAAGCTCTTGCTTGTAAGTTTGCAAAACATCTTCATTGTTTGCCAGGGCGTCAATAACTTGAAACTGAAAGTCATTGTTTGTTAGCTCCAATGTTTGGTGCTGGGAATGGATATCAACCAAACGCTCTCCCAAAACCTGTAAACTATTTAAATTTACTGGTGAATCGTTTACAAATGCTCTCGATTTACCTGATGGTAAAATTTCCCTTCTTATGATAGTTTGCTTCTCATAATCAAAATCTTCAGCTTTAAAAAGAGCTTTCAAATTATAATTTGAAATATTAAAAACCGCTTCGATAACACATTTCTCTTCTGGGTTTTTTAAACTGCTCAAATCGGCTCGTTTGCCTAGTATTAGTGATAAACCACCCAGCAAAATGGATTTTCCTGCTCCAGTTTCGCCTGTAATTATTGAAAATCCATCGTTAAAATCTACATAAAGACTATCGATTAGAGCGTAATTTTTAATGGAAAGTGAGGTTAGCATTTTTTTAGTTTTCAGTCTCAGTTTTCAGTCCTTAGCAATTGTTTACTACGGCTGTTAACTGTAAAATCTTTTTTTAATACTTGATGTTTTGCCATTTACTATTATGCATGGGGGCTACTTTTTGAAGCGTTTCTTTAACAGTCACAATATCAACACTGGGGCCCTCTGAAAAGATTTGCTCTATTTCATCTGCCTTAGCGTCAAAAAAAGTGCGAAGCAAGAATGAATTTGGCCTACGACTATTCATTACTTGAAACTGCTTAATTGAAGAAGCTATTTCATCTTTACCTTGTTTAACGTCATTACTCATAATATCCAAACCATTTCGGTGGTAATTATACATAACACTTCTATATTCTTTAAAAGTGGGAGAGAGTACATTATCTATCAATGCAAACCTGCTTTGTAAGCCATCTTCTAACTTCCAGCCTTTAAAATTGCCTTGTTGAGAATAATTAACTATGGTCTGTGCTTGTTTATAATAAGCATCGCCACCATTTTGCGAAAAAGAATCGGCATCTACAGCTAAAATCATATAAACATGAAATGCTAAAACCGATACCAAATTAGATTCAAATTGTGTTGGGTTGAAAATTAAATTTTGAAATTCTAGGTATCTAAAATTGAAATCCTTATCATTAAAACTATAAAGCGGTGTACTGAATGAAGAGCCATAAACGGGTCGAGACGATTGCACTTGCATAGATGCTTGAAAAGACTCACCGCTGTAATCTGTAACATTAATTACCATACTGCAATTAATACGTTCTTGGTTTTTAAATGTTTTATTGGTCCACTTTGTATTGTTTACAAATTCGGTAAGTTGCTTTTCTAAGGTTTTAAAAATAGGGAAGTTTTCATTTCCAGTTTGTTGTGCATTAACTACAAGACTACAGTTTAATTCTTGCGAAAACCCCTTAAAAATGAAGCATACTAAAAATATTATCAGAATATTACGCATTAATTTCAGAAATAATTTTGTTTATTAAATCGGCAGCCACCTCGCTTTTTGATTTTAATTCAAACTTTGTAATGTTTTCTTTACCATCTATAAAGGTTACTTTGTTAGTGTCACTTTTAAAACCTGCTCCTTTATCATTTAACGAATTTAAAACAATTAAATTTAAATTCTTATTTTTTAATTTTCCTTTAGCGTTTTCTAATTCATTATTTGTTTCCAAAGCAAACCCAACTAAATATTGATGTTTTTTTATTGCTCCTAAAGACGCTAAAATATCTTTTGTTTTTTCTAACTCTAATGTTAACGTTTCAGACTTCTTTTTTATTTTTTGGGTGGCAACTTCTTTTGGTTTAAAATCCGCAACTGCTGCAGAAAGTATTGCTGCATCTATACTTTTAAAATACTTATGTACTTCGTTGTACATATCTTGCGCACTGTTAACTGGAATAACTTTGATTAAACTGTGATTAACTTTTTCGTGTGTTGGCCCTGTAATCAAAATAACCTCAGCTCCATAATTGGCTGCAGCTTTAGCAATTTCAAAACCCATTTTACCACTAGAATGATTACCAATAAAACGTACAGGGTCTATAGCTTCATAGGTTGGACCCGCAGTGATTAACACTTTTTTCTCACGAAGTGGAAGTTTTTCCAAAATATCAGCTTCAATAAAAGCTACGATATCTTCGGGTTCTGCCATTCTACCCTCACCTACCAAGCCACTTGCCAATTCACCACTTGTAGCAGGAATGATGATATTGCCGTAACTTGTTAAAATCTTAAATGAACGACTAGTACTTTCGTGCTTATACATATCCAAATCCATAGCTGGAGCAAAATAAACAGGGCATTTAGCCGATAAATAGGTTGCTAAAAGTAAATTATCGCAAACCCCATTCGCCATTTTAGAAAGCGTATTTGCTGTAGCTGGAGCAATAATGAACAAGTCTGC
Source organism: Tamlana sp. (assembly GCA_049451635.1). Lineage (GTDB taxonomy): Bacteria > Bacteroidota > Bacteroidia > Flavobacteriales > Flavobacteriaceae > JBMTVT01. The sequence continues at coordinate 9,442 of JBMTVT010000023.1, forward strand.
CCAAAGCCCTAAATCCACATGATTATTCCAAACTGCATTATCATCTTCCTCATTGATAAAAGATGAATAAACAGGATTTTTAGATAAGGTTGATAAAGTTAATGGTGTTATAAAATCTTTAGAAGATGGCGTCATAACAACTTTTACGTTTGCGCCAGATTTTATAAACAGCCTAACAATTGAAGCTGTTTTATAAGCGGCAATACCACCACTAATTCCTAATAGTATGTTCTTGCCGCTTAATATTGACATTTTAAAAATTATTCCTGATTATCTTCCTCAGTATTTCTAAAATATATTTTATCGGTTAGCCATTCTTGAACAGCTAACGCATGAGGCTTTGGTAATTTTTCATAAAATTTAGAAACCTCAATTTGCTCTTTATTTTCAAAGATTTCTTCAAGGCTATCATTGTAAGTTGCAAACTCTTCCAACTTATCGATAAGCTCTTTTTTAATCTCTGTATTAATTTGTTCAGCACGTCTTGCAATGATAGAAATTGACTCATAGATGTTCTCAGTTGGTTTATCTATTTTGTTTCTGTCATACGTAACTGTATTAACTGGAGCATTAGTTTTTTTTAGATCCATTGTCTTCATTATTTAACTTTTTGTGGTATAATTTTTTAATTCTTCATTTAAAGTCACTGCCATACTATTAACAGTTTCACTATATTTAGAATTTGTAAATGTTTTTATAAATACCTCTGAATATTCTTTTGTCGATTTTAAACGCTCTTTCTTTAAATAAACCAAGCCTTCTTGTACCGTATTTTTGTATTCAACACTATTAACGGCCTGCTGATACATGGCATCAAGCTTAAAAAACATGGCATCTTCACGTAATGAGGAGCCTGGAAATTCAAAAAGAAAATTATCAAAAGATTTTATGGCTGCATCAAAATCTTTTGTGTAACCCGGTGCTATTTCTTTATACTGTTTTGCAATTTCAAAAGCTTTTTTCTCAAGCTTAAAATCTAATTCTTGTACCAGTTTGTTAGCTTCATCTACATATTTTGATTCTGGGAACAAATTAATAAACACCTGTAATTTCTCTATAGCCTCCTTAGTTTCGGTTTGGTCTTTTGAGAACCTTGGAGAAAGCATATAGTGACTTTTTGCTCCTAGAAATGAGACTTCCTCTAACTTTTCACTATTTGGATAGGCACTTGCAAAACGTTCAAATTGATATCCCGCAACATAGTAATCTTTCATTTTATAAAATGAATTGGAATACAAGTACATTAATTTTTCAGCTTGTGGTTTCCCCCTGTAGTTGGGTACTATCTGAGCAAAAAGCCTATTGGCTTTTTGAAATTTGTCATCATTATAAAAATCTTCACCCATTTTAAATTTTGTAGCAATATCTTCAGACTTTAATGCTTTTTGATATTCGCTACAACTACTTAAAACAGTGATAGCTATAAGTATGTAAAAAAGTTTATTCATAAATTTTAAACAGAATGCAAAATTAAGTTATTAATATGGATTATAAAAATATTATTTCAGCGCTAAAATAATTGCTAAAAGCTAGCAATTAATAGGTTTAAATAATATTTAACAATACTAAAAAGCATTTACAAACTGTTGTATTTTATTTTTTAAGCTATTTGATGCTGGTACTAGTGGTAACCTAACTTTATCTTGGCATAAATTTAATGCTTCAAAAACAGCTTTAATGCCTGCTGGATTGTTTTCTTCAAAAATATAAGCAATTACATCCATTAACTTGTAGTGGATTTTGTAGGCTTCTTTTACATTGCCCTGTAATCCCAACCGAATCATTTCAGAAAAATCCTTAGGAAATCCTTGCCCAATCACAGAAATAACACCCGATCCACCAGCTAAAACAATTCCCAGAGCCAAATCATCATCTCCTGAAATTACCATAAAATCATCAGGTTTGTTTTTTAATAACTGAAGATATTGTGCCACATTGTTTCCAGCTTCCTTTACGGCAATGATATTTTTAAAATCTTTAGCCAGTCTTAATGTTGTTGCTGGTTCCATGTTTTTTGAAGTTCTTCCTGGAACATTGTACAAAATAACATCAATTGGTGAAGCCTCAGAAATAGCTTTAAAATGCTGATATAAACCTTCTTGAGTAGGTTTGCTGTAATATGGAGACACTGAAAGTATGGCGTCAATATTAGACAAATTTGTAGATTGAATCTCTTCAATAACCTGAGCTGTATTATTGCCTCCAATTCCTAAAACCATAGGAACTCTACCATTATTAGTGTCAGAAATTGTTCTTATAATGGCCTTTTTTTCTTCCTTTGTTATAGTTACACTCTCACCAGTTGTACCACATATTACTAGATATTCAACACCGTTTTCAATATTAAAATTCACAATATTTGCCAACGCATCATGATCAATAGTTAAATCTGTTTTAAAGGGTGTTACCAAAGCCACTCCCGTTCCTAAAAACTTAGTATTCATTTATTTAATTAATTTTATTTAATATAGTTAGATATTTTAAAACCTCTTCTTTAAACACCTCATGTTGCTTAATATTGGTTTTTAAAATTAAATCGTTCAAACGCTCATCGGTTTGCAAAATGCCTATTTTAAACTTAGCTTTTGAAAAAGCGGTCATTAATTTAATTTCTAAGACGTCTTTTTCGTAATAACTAATTAAAGCATCAAACTTTGTGTCTAAAAAAGCTTGCATTTCTTGGTTTTTAATAATCCCGTTCCATCCAAAATCCTTTGGGTTAAAACACAAATCCCAAGAGTTTAGATCGTCTTTTTTGCTTTCAGAAAAAGCAATAATTTTTAATTTATCAGAACGAATATTGATATAATCTGCTAGTATTCTAAAAAATTCAAAATCGTTAAACTCATCAATATTAAAGATAACCCCCAAACTCGTTACCTTACTATCGGTAATAGTTACTTGTCTTTCCTGTAACAATTTATTTAAGTATTTTTTAATAGATTTTTCTCTAAACCCCTTTAAAATCATTTATCTTTATACTTTGCGCAAAGGTAGCAAAAGTACATTCAAATATTTTGTTTTTAGTATATGAGGTTTACACATTTATATTTTTTGTTAATTATTTTTATTTTTTTTGGTTGTAAACAAGAAAAATTAACACTTTCAAAAATTGAAGGCACCCAAATTCAAATTACTGACTCGCTAGTTGCTGATGCTGAAATTGAAACATTTATAAAACCCTTTAGGGATAATATTCAAAAAGATTTAGATAGTGTTTTAGCATATTCGGTAGATACCTATACCAAAACTGATGGTGAATTAAATACAGCCATTGGAAATTTAATGGCTGATGCCGTTTATGATGAAGCCAACCCTATTTTTAAAAGTAGAACTGGACATGATATTGATATGGTTTTGTTGAATCATGGTGGGATTCGCTCAATTTTATCAAAAGGAAATGTAACGAAAAGAACCGCTTTTGAGTTAATGCCCTTTGAAAACAGCATAGTTGTAGTAGCACTAAAAAAAACTCAAATAGAAAGCCTATTGCTATATTTAAGTAAAGCGAAAAGAGCCCACCCTATTTCAAAACTTAAACTGTCTCTCGATAAAGATTTCAATATTATTGAAGCTAAAATAAAAGATGAAAAAATCATTAATGATAGATTATATTATGTTGCCACTAATGATTATTTATACAATGGTGGCGACAATATGAATTTTTTCAAACCTAATGATTCGCTTTATACTTTGAACTATAAAATTAGAAATGCTTTGATTGATTATTTTATCAAAGCCGATACCATTAACCCTGTAAGAGATGACAGATTTATTCAAATAAAATAAAAATGAAGCGTAGAGATTTTATACAACAAGCATCTGTAGGTACTGCATTGATAACTATAGGCGGGTTAGGATTACAATCGTTTACATCTGCTAAAAAGGCAACAAAAATTACCATTTTACACACCAATGATGTACATAGTCATATCGATCCTTTTGGACCAGAAGACGGAAGAAATGCCAACAAAGGTGGTATAGCTAGACGTGCCAGTTTAATTGAATCTTTAAGAAAAGAAAATCCAAATACACTTTTATTGGATGCTGGTGATATCTTTCAAGGTACGCCTTACTTCAACTATTATGGTGGCGAATTGGAATTTAAACTTATGAGCAAATTAAAATATGATGCCGCAACCATCGGCAATCATGATTTTGATAATGGCATTGATGGCCTTTTTGCTCAATTACCATATGCTGAATTTCAGTTTCTTTCAGCTAATTACGATTTTTCAAATACCATAATGGACACACACACCAAACCCTATAAGGTATTTATAAAAGATGGTATTAAAATTGGTATTTTTGGTTTAGGTATTGAGTTAGAAGGTTTAGTAGACCCTATGATGTACAAGGAAACTAAATATCTAAATCCTTTAGAAATAGCTCAAGATATGTCTAGAGTTTTAAAAGGTGATGAGCAATGTGACTTAGTTATATGTTTGTCACATTTGGGTTATCATTACAGAAACAATGAAAATAAAGTTAGTGATTTAAAGCTTGCTGCTGCAACAAAAAATATTGACTTGATTATTGGCGGACATACCCATACATTTTTACCAAAACCAACAGTAGTAAAAAATATTGAAGGCAAAAATATGTTGGTAAATCAAGTTGGGTGTTATGGTATTAACCTTGGTAAAATAGATTTTTATTTTGATTCTGAAAAAAACAAATCGGCAAACGGTACTTCAATAATAGTTTAGGCTAAATTATTTATACTTTAAAAGTACATCGTAAAAAGTATTAAAGGTATAATATATTGAACATGCCGTACTTTTGATTAAAAACTTTACCATGTGCAAAATTATTCCAAGTTTTCACATTAATAACATAAGCAGGTTAATATATTTTAACAATTAAATCATACATTCCATCAAATTTTAGCTTAAAATCACGCTTATAAAATTTTTTATAGAAATTGTTTGATAGGTAGCATCCATAAATTCGTCTAAAACCCAAAAACAATTAAATGAACCAACTTATCATGAAAAAACATTTTCCTTTAGATTTCGTAAAGGTTGATGAATTCGTACTTGGCGGGTATGAGCAGAACAATGTTGGCCGCAGTTATGACGCAAAGAAAAAGAAGGCCGTTACTGCGGTTGAGTTTACAGACGACTAACTTAATAACTAAAATGGTCAACAGTGATAAAATATATCAAAGCGAAATTATATACAGCTAACTACTGACCGCTAAATAATTTTTTTCATTTAAAATTTTAGATTGCTGGTAGAAAAAATAAAATGCTACAACGCCAAAGGTTGTTCCTAGTATATTAAGCAAACTTTTTTGCACTATATATATGTATGCGATATCCATAAACTCTGAGAACACCAAACATAAAGAACCTATAAATAGATAAAGTGCCTTTTTATTGTCTTTGTAAATAAAATTTAATAAGGCAACCATTAACACCATAAGGGTTATTACATTATATGTAAATTCAAAAACATATTCATATTGAAACTCAACATATGGCTCGACTATAATTTGAAGCACATAAACCAAATAAATATTCAAAGTTATTAAAACCAACAAATGGATTTTAAAATGCTTAAAAATATAGCCTATAGGTAATGTTTGCGCAATTTTTACAAACAAAAAGAAATAGGCCAAAATATACAAAGCGGTATCTATATAGTAATCATATGCATAATAAATCAAATTTTCTTTATTGCTGTAAGGTAAATTATAATATAGCAAATTACTAGTAGCTATCCCCATCAAATCTGATACAGAATAAAATATTAAAAACAATAAAAACAATTTACTTTTCCTTTTTATGAAGATTAAATATATGAATGTAATTAATGGTATAATAAGGCCATCGAGATGAAAGGCAATTGTATATTCACCAATAACTTCAAAAAAAACGAACAATATGTATAGTTGTAATACACAACCGACTAAAATTTTGGACTTGAACATATCAGCAATTTGGGGTTACTGGACAAATATAAACTTTTTTTACATATAATCGTTAAAAAAATACTTTTTATCGATATTTTTTTTAAATTATTTTATTTTTTGTAAGAATCTATATTCGTCTATTAATTCAATATTTAGCTGTTCTGCTTTTTCTTTTTTACTGGGACCCATATTATCTCCAGCAACTATATAGCTTGTTTTTGAAGAAATAGAGCTACTTACCTTCCCTCCATTATCTTCAATTAACTTTTTTAATTCATTACGTGATATAGATTCAAAAACTCCAGATATAACAATTGTCTGACCTTCTAAAATATTGGTTTTACCAATTAATTCTTCCTCAGACATTTCCAATTGAACACCATAGGCTTTTAATCTATTAATAATGAAGATGTTTTCTACTGAAGAAAAGAAAGCAACAACGCTTTCTGCAATTTTTACACCTATTTCATCAACATTTATTAATTCTTCCTCTGATGCTGAAGCAATTGCATCTATACTTTTATAATGTCTTGCCAGTTTTTTAGCTACGGTTTCACCAACGTAACGAATACCCAATGCATATAAAACGCGCCCAAAAAGAATACTTTTAGATTTTTCTATGCCTTGAATCAAATTATCAGCACTTTTTTCTGCCATTCTTTCCAAGGGAATTACCTGTTCCTTTGTTAATTCATATAAATCGGAATAATTATTAATCAACCCTTCATTAACTAAAAGCGCTACGGTTTCTCCTCCTAACCCTTCTATATCCATCGCTTTTCTAGATATATAATGCTGAATTCGTCCAATTATTTGTGGTTTACAGCCATTGTAATTTGGGCAATAATGTTGCGCTTCCCCTTCTTGTCTTACAAGTTCTGTATTACATTCAGGACAATGGGAAATATATTGCGTGGGTATAGAATCTGAAGATCGCTTAGCTAAATCTACACCTAAAATTTTAGGGATAATTTCACCTCCTTTTTCTACATAAACCTCATCACCAACCCTTATATCTAATTTTTCAATCTGGTCTGCGTTATGTAATGATGCCCGTTTAACAGTGGTACCAGCTAATTCTACTGGCTCTAAATTGGCAACAGGTGTAATGGCTCCAGTTCTGCCCACTTGATAAGTAATACTGTTTAATCTTGTTGAAACTTGCTCTGCTTTAAACTTATAAGCCAAAGCCCAGCGTGGTGCTTTTGCGGTATAACCCAACTCATCTTGTTGTTGTAAACTATTAACTTTTATAACAACGCCATCAGTTTCATAAGGTAAATCAAAACGCGCGGCATCCCAATAGTCAATAAACTCCAAGACCTCATCAATAGAGTTTACCAATTTAGCAGCATTGGGTACTTTAAAACCCCATTCGTGAGCTCTTTGCAGGCTTTCAAATTGACTTGATAAACCCAAATTTGTTCCTGTAATATTATAAAGTAAACATTCCAACGGACGTTTGGCAACCTCAGCACTGTCTTGTAATTTCAAACTTCCAGAAGCTGTATTTCGGGGGTTTCTGTAAGGTTCCTCACCAATTTCAATACGTTCCTCGTTCATTTTGTTAAACCCATCAAAAGGCAACACAATTTCTCCACGAATGTAAAATTTTGCTGGATAATCACCTTTTAACTGCAATGGCACCGATTTAATGGTTTTTACATTAGCCGTTACATTATCACCTTGAAAACCATCACCACGTGTAACTGCTTTTACTAACTTACCATCTTCATATGTTAAACTTATGGATGCCCCATCATATTTCAATTCACATGTGTATTGAACCTCACCATCCACAATTTTTTTAATACGGGTTTCCCAATCTAACAAATCTTCTTTGGAATACGAATTATCCAACGAATACATACGATGCTCATGAGGTATGGTTTCAAAATTTTTGGTTACTTCACCTCCTACGCGTTGTGTTGGCGAGTTGGCATCAAAAAACTCTGGATGTTTTGCTTCAAGATCTTGTAGTTCCTTGAGTTTTATATCAAACTCATAATCTGAAATGGTAGCACTATCAAGTACGTAGTAATTATAATTATGCTCGCGTAATTCGTTGCGTAATGCTTCTATTTGTTGCTGGATTGTATTCATTAATTTAAAATCCCTTTTATCATTCTGTCTTTTTTAAAGATGTCTTGTTTTAATTCAATATTGGAAAAATGAGCTTTCATTAAAGCAATCATATCCCTGCCAAGATACTCATTGATTTCAAAAAACAACATACCCTTTTTTGATAAATTATCAACAGTAAACTGTGAAATAGCTTCATAAAATAGTAACGGATTGCTATCCTTTACAAATAGCGCCAAATGGGGTTCGTTTTCTAAAACATTAGGCTTCATAAGTTCTTTTTCTTGCTCTCTCACATAAGGCGGATTGGATACAATAACATCAAAATTCAAGTTATTTATTTTCTTTATTTTTAAAATATCAGCCTTAAAGAATTCAATTTTAACATTATTTAATTCAGCATTTTGCTTAGCTATCTTTAAAGCATCAGCCGAAACATCCAAAGCATAAATTTTGGCATTTGGTAAATTTTTAGCCAACGCAATGGCAATGCAACCACTGCCCGTACCAACATCCAAAATATGTATTGGCTCATTGTAATTTGCATTTTTTATAACCCATTTTACCAATTCTTCGGTTTCGGGTCTAGGAATTAAAACATCTTCAGTTACTTGAAAAGGTAACCCATAAAACTCGGTTTCACCTATTATATACTGAATTGGCTTATGTTTTTTCAATAACTCAAGAGCATATATAATGTTCTGATAATTATTCAATTTAAAATTCGGGTTTATCGCAAACTCTAATCTGGAAAGTTGATAATAATTATCCATTAAGATGAAAAAAAAACTGCTTATTTCCTCTTTTACATAAATGTTACCTAACTCTTTATGAAATATGTTTTGAATATCTTTTAATGTCATAAATCTTTTATCATCCAAACACCGCACGAATAATGTCCCGTATTTCCTAAAGGGCCATTAAGATGCTCAAAGCCATAGCTTTCGTAAATATGAATGGCTGCTTTAAGTTGTGAGGCAGACTCCAAATAACATTGCCTATACCCTAGTTCTTTTGCAGATTCCATGCATTTTTCAAATAATTCCCTGCCGTAACCTTTACCTCTTACCCTAGGTGAAAAGTACATTTTTTGGATTTCACAAACATCCCTTTCAAAATCTTTTAAAGGCTTTACACCTCCACCACCAAGAATTTTACCATCAACCTCAATTACATAATAAATATCATTGTCGTTTAGATATGATCCATACATGCTTTTGGTTTCAGGATCTGAATAAGCAGTGCCTTCCAATGGAATTTTAAACTCCCGGAAACACCCTCTAATGACTTCTTCTAATTGATTATTGTCCTGAGGTTCAATTTCTCTAATAACAATATTGTTCATACCCACTTTTTAATCTTATTTTTGTCCTAATATTTATCGGGATGAATATACACGAAAAATACATAAAACGCTGCATTGAGATAGCCAAAAATGGCTTGGGAACCACTAGACCTAACCCCATGGTTGGAAGCGTTATTGTATATAACGATGCTATTATTGGTGAAGGGTTTACAAGTAAATACGGAAGCAATCATGCTGAAGTAAATGCCATTAAATCGGTTTTAGACAAAAGCTTATTAAAAAAGGCTACACTTTATGTGACTCTAGAACCTTGCTCCCATTTTGGAAAAACACCACCTTGTAGTGACCTTATAATAAAAAGCCAAATACCCAATGTGGTTATTGGTTGTATTGATGACAATGAACAAGTTGCCGGAAAAGGCATTAAAAAACTTAAAGAAGCTGGTTGCAATGTAACCGTTGGCGTTTTAGAAAATGCATGTAAAAACCATCATAAACGCTTTTTTACATTTCATAATAAAAAAAGACCTTATATTATTTTAAAATGGGCCGAAACCCAAGATGGATTTATTGCACCAGAAACAAAAAACGAGCAAAAACCTATTTGGATTACTAATATTTATTCAAGGCAATTGGTTCACAAATGGCGAGCAGAAGAGCAGGCAATTTTAATTGGCACCAATACAGTTATAGAAGACAACCCAAGTTTAACTGTTAGGGATTGGAAAGGAGAAAACCCAATACGCGTAGTTTTAGATAAAAAAGGAATACTTTCAAAAGATTTTAATGTTTTTAATGAACAAGCTAAAACCACCATAATCAAAGAAACATCAGCGAAAGCAATTTGTGAAAAATTATTTGAGTCCGATATCAATTCAATAATTATTGAAGGTGGCGCCAAAACATTGCAAATATTCATAAACGAAAACCTTTGGGATGAAGCTAGAGTTTTTACTGGAGATGTTTCTTTTATTAAAGGTATTAAATCACCAAAATTTTCAAGCATCTTAATTTCAGAAGAAAAAATAGATTCAGATATTTTAAAAACCTACACCAATTCTTAACTTTTTTGATTGAAAAAGACACATACAAAACCATTACTAAAGCACCTGAACCTGTTATCTATAAAGAGAAAAACAGCAAATTTTACGGCTACGGATTTCCTGTTTTAACAGAAGATGACACAAAATACCATATCGAAAAACTTAAAAAAGAACATCATACCGCTCGCCATTGGTGTTATGCATACCAAATAGGAACCGAAACCATTACGTATCGTGCAAACGATGATGGCGAACCGAACAACTCAGCAGGAATGACGATTTTTGGACAAATACAATCATTTAAAGTTACCAATATTTTGATTGTGGTTGTCAGATATTTTGGCGGTGTTAAATTGGGGGTTAGTGGGTTAATAACTGCATATAAAACTACCGCTCAAATGGTTCTTGAGAATGCAAGAATTGTTGAAAAAACCATTAATATTGGTTTTTTAATCAGTTTTGACTACAAGAATATGAATACAGTGATGCGTATTATTAAAGAAAAACAACTGCTCATTACAAATCAAAAACTGGAAATGGACTGTCAAATTACTATTTCTATAAGAAAAAATGAGGCTGATAACATTTTCAAAATCTTCAATTCCCTTTTTGAAATTAATATTGAAAGACTGGAGACCTAATTTTTGAGCAGATTTAAAATATAATCAGGGGCTTTTATTGGTCTTTTAGTTTTCATATCAACAAATACCAAAACGGTATGAGCAGTTGTTAAAATTTCACCTAATTCATTTGTAATTTCGTAATCAAATTCAATCTTAGCAGAAGGTATGTTTTTTAGTTGAGTTTTTACATTAATTACATCATCGTAAACTGCTGGTTTTTTATAGTTTACATTTAAAGAAACTACTGGCAACATGATACCGTTTTCTTCCATCCACTTGTATGAAATCCCAAACTTTCTTAGCCATTCAATACGTCCCATTTCAAGATATAATGCATAATTGCCATGATATAACACTCCCATTTGATCTGTTTCACCGTATCTCACTCTTATTTGTATTTCATCGATTTTCATAGATTTATATAAATATTTATAAATATTTTTTTGTAGTTTCGGCAGGTGGCTAAACATGGGAAAAAAATTCTGAAAATTCAATAGCAATTCATTTTTTTTTTAAGAATTTTGTTCACATATTTGCCTCACTATAAAAGGGGGGATATGGAAAGCTATTTTTCATACAGATTCTAACTAACAAAAAAACCAATAAAATCAAAAAATGAGTAAAACTGCGCAATCGGTATGGAATAATTGTCTGGAATTTATAAAGGATAATATTCAACCGCAAGCTTACAAAACATGGTTTGAACCCATTGTTGCAGTTAAACTTACCGATAACGCTTTAAGCATTCAGGTACCCAGTAAATTTTTTTACGAATGGCTTGAAGAACACTATGTAAAAATCCTTAAAGTATCGCTTACCAAAGAGTTAGGAGAAAAAGCCAAATTAGTTTACATTATTAAAATGGAGAACACTTATGGCAACAAACTACCTTTTACCGAAAAAATACCTAGCTCAAATAGAAGCGCCTTGAAATCTCAAGATGTTGATGTTCCTTTAAACAATAAAAACCCCGAATTACGCAACCCATTTGTAATTCCAGGCATTAGAAATGTTAAAATTGAATCTCAACTCAATCCAAACTACAGTTTTGAAAACTTTTTAGAAGGTGACTCAAATAGATTAGCTAGAAGCGCAGGATTAGCGGTTGCTGCCAAACCTGGTGGCACATCATTTAACCCCCTGTTGATTTTTGGAGGTGTTGGCTTAGGAAAAACACATTTGGCACATGCTATTGGTGTTGACATAAAAGATAAATATCCTGAAAAAACGGTTTTATATATTTCAGCTGAAAAGTTTACGCAACAATATATAGATGCCGTAAAGAAAAATAATAGAAATGATTTTATTCATTTTTATCAAATTATTGACGTTTTAATAATTGATGATGTCCAATTTCTTTCAGGAAAAACTGGAACACAAGATGTTTTCTTCCATATTTTCAATCACTTGCACCAAAATGGCAAGCAAGTTGTTTTAACGAGTGATAAAGCACCTGTTGATATGCAAGATATTGAACAACGCCTTCTTTCGCGTTTTAAATGGGGGCTATCAGCTGAGTTACAAAATCCAGATTTTGAAACACGTGTTTCTATATTGAAAAACAAATTGTATCGTGATGGTGTTGAAATGCCTGATGATATCATTGAGTATGTAGCCAAAAACATTAAAACAAACGTACGAGAACTTGAAGGCGCCATTATATCATTAATAGCTCAATCTTCTTTCAATAAAAAGGAAATCACCATAGATTTAGCAAGAATTATTGTTGAAAAGTTTGTAAAAAATACCAAGAGAGAAGTTTCTATTGATTATATACAAAAAGTGGTGTCTGATTATTTTCAGATGGATATCGACACACTTCAATCTAAAACCAGAAAACGCCATATTGTTCAAGCAAGACAACTAGCCATGTTTTTTGCCAAAAAATTCACCAAAGCATCACTAGCAAGTATAGGCTCTCAAATAGGAAAACGCGATCATGCAACAGTTTTACACGCTTGTAAAACAGTAGATAATTTATCTTCAACCGATAAGCAATTTAGAAAATACGTTGAAGACATCACCAAAAAGCTTTCCGTATAAAATTTTCAAAAATGACTAAAATTCTGATGGTTTGCTTGGGAAACATTTGCCGTTCTCCACTTGCCGAAGGTATTTTAAAATCAAAACTCCCTGAAAAACATTTTATTGTTGACTCTGCAGGAACTGCTGCTTACCATATTGGCAGCACTCCAGACAGGCGCTCGATTGCTATTGCGAAAAAATATGGATTGGATATTTCAAATTTAAAAGGCCGTCAGTTTAATGTTAAAGATTTTGATGCTTTTGATTTGATTTACGTTATGGATGCCTCTAACTTTAAAAATGTTGTTAATTTAGCCAGAAATAATGAAGACATTTCAAAAGTGAATTTTATTTTAAATGAAGTTTATCCAAACCAAAACTATGATGTTCCAGATCCATACTATGGTGGCGAGGAAGGTTTTGAAAACATTTACAAAATGTTAGTTGAGGCTTGCGATAACATTGCTGAAAAATTAATTTAATGGATATAAACATTGGCAAACTTTATTTAATTCCAACTACACTTGGAGACAATGATCCACTTGAAGTACTTCCTATTTCAGTAAAAGAGACCATAGAAAAGATCAGTATATTTATTGTTGAAAACGAAAAAACCGCAAGACGTTTTATCAAACGAATTTGCCCTGAAAAATCTCAACCCGCCCTTAAATTATTTTTACTGAATAAACACTCGGATGTAAATGAATTGCCAACCTTTTTAGAAGCTTGCTTACACGGTCTTGATATTGGTTTGATTTCGGAAGCCGGATGCCCAGGTGTTGCAGATCCTGGTGCTGAAATTGTGAAAATCGCTCATCAAAAAAACATTAAAGTAGTTCCTTTAGTTGGTCCGTCATCTATTTTAATGGCAATAATGAGTTCTGGTATGAATGGGCAAAGTTTTTCCTTTAATGGCTATCTACCCATTGATAAAGGTGAGCGCAAAAATGAAGTAAAACGACTTGAGCGTTTATCATATGAACATGATCAATCTCAAATATTTATTGAAACCCCTTATCGAAATAATAAAATGCTCGAAGATCTTACCAATTATTTAGATAACCAAACTAATATATGTGTAGCCTGCGACATCACGCTTTCAAGTGAATTTATAAAAACAAAAACAGCAATTGAGTGGAAAAAAAACATGGTAGACCTTCATAAAAGACCTACCATATTTATTATTCATAAAAACTAAAGTTTATATAGCTTTAGCTAATTTATTTGGTTTCACAAAAGACGTGTCATAGCCCGAAAAACGTTTCATGTAATAATGAACAGTTGTTCCGTAACCGTCAGCAAAATTATCCAGCCCGTAACTTCTTAGATATTTTTTCACACTTCCAGGGCCAGCTAAGTGAGCAGCAGCTATAATACCAGACTCTGTAACTATAATTCCATTGATACGTTTACCAACAAAGTTTTTTATGTCTCGTCTTAAAATCCATTTATTACGAGCAATATTGGCAATAAATGCTTTTTCTTGTAATTTTGGATTTTTTAAGAAATGAGATGTGTTATTAATTCCTATCATTTTTAAAGTCTCAGCCCCAAATTGATATTTTCCTAAATAACCATAAGTGTTGACAGAAAAGTAATTTCCTCCAGATTCCTTAAAAGCCAAAGCTTCTTTGAAACCGACAAATGATTTACCTAAATAGGGGGAAAATTCAAAATCTGAATCGTAATTAGACGCCATTAGATTGTCTTTCCCAACTGCATCATTACTTACCGTATAATCTAAGCTCAATCCCTTTGTAGAATATTTACTTAAATCAATTGTTTCATTTGATTGAAACGACATATGTAACAGTACACATATTGTAAGTGCTATTGTAATATAACTTGCAATATTTCTTACCATGGTTTTAAATTTTTTCAGTATATTTTAACATAAAATACACTTTGAAATTTGAGCGTGCAAAACTAGGAATTTTTTTGATTTTATCAAAATTACTCGTTTAAGTGTAATTTTTAATTGCAGAATAGATGAAAAACACCTCTATTTTTGCTGATTTCTAGCGTTGGTAATGGTATTTTTATCATATTAAAAAAATCAAAAATTGACTGCAATAATTTTGAATTTACCCTAATAGCATTCAAATTTACATCAAAACTCAAATAGTATTGCCGATACATCGAATTACTTGTTAACACTTGATTGTCAATATCTCCTACACCTGTCAACATGCCTTCAGCACCATAACCAATAGCAACATTAAGCCATTTTGGTATTTTACTATTTTTAAAAAAAGAGTGTAAATTAAAACTTAGCCAATAAGTTTGCCCATTATAATCTTTTCAAAGTTTGCTCTAAATACGTTTCCCCTAGCTTATTTGGACGTTGAGCAGCATACTTTGTTTAATGAAAAGAGTATTTTAAGGCAATTCGTTGTTCTTTCCAAAGTAATTCTTGCCCAATATACAAACCTGAACCGGCTCCATTTGCTAAAATATCGCCCCAAGAAAAACCCCATTCTTTAGAATACCCATCCAATACTTCAATAGCTGTTAAAAAAGTAAACCCTAAAGTGGCTCCATACAATAATTGGTCTTTTCACTTACTCCACTCCAATTTAATAATTGTGCACCGTGTTTTCCTAATTGGCAGGAAGTAAAAGCATGCCCTAGCTTATCCATTTGTAACCACTAATTATTATCATTAGTAGTGTGGAATTTGGAACGATCATAATCTGCATACCAAAGTTGATTTAAACCTAACAATGTAATTCCAGCTATGGAAGCTTCAGAAATTATTATCGCATTACGCTTTGGTTTATTTAAAGTATCGTTTGATGTTAGGAAATCATTGAGTTTTGACTGGGAAAAGGAAAATACAGGTAATAAAACAATAAGAACGATATGTTTTATTGATAAACATTTCACTATCTGTTGACACCTTGTGATGATAAATATCGTTGATATTCTCTCGCATTTATATTATGCTGTGCGAGTGTTTTTGCAAATTTATGAAAGCCGAAGTTTTTAGCATCGGCAGCAAAATATAAATAATTGTGCTTTTCATAATTCAAAACCGCATCAATGGTAGAAATATCTGGCATAGCAATAAGTCCCGGTGGTAATCCTAGATTTTTATAAGTGTTATATGGTGATTCAATTTCTTTGTGCACATTTAAAACACGTTTTATAATGGTGTTTTTATACTGAGGCAATTTATACGCCGCAAATTTTAAAGTTGGATCAGCTTGAAGTGGCATGCCAATTCTAATTCTATTCATATAAACACCTGTAATTCGTGGTTGTTCGCTAGGTTGTTTGGATTCTTCGTAAACGATTGAAGCTAAGGCTATCACTTGATCTTGAGATAAACCAATGTTGTGTGCTTTTTGTATTCTGGTTTCCGTCCAAAATCGATTGTATTCTTTAAGCATTCTACTTCTAAAATCTTCAGCTGAAGTATTCCAGAAAAATTCATAACTATTTGGCAAATACATCCCCAAGGCAGTGGCTTCATTAAATCCGTTTTCCTTTAAAAAAGCACTATCTTTCATGGTGTTTAAAAGTGATAGACTATCCGCTTCAATTTGAGATGATACTCTTCCTGCCAACTTTTCTAGAGTCTCTTGGTTGTTAAAAGATAATTTTATGGGCAAATTTTTACTTCGGATGGAATTAATGATATCATTATTGGTCATCCCTTTTTTGATTTCATAACGACCAGCTTTAATATTGGTAGTGTATTTTTTTCTTTCAGCTAAATTGTCAAAAGATTCCATATCGTCCAACAAGGGTTCCAGCTGACTTTTTACTTGTTCATAATTGCCATTTGATGGGATAAAAACATAAGCCACTTCGTTATTAAAAGCAGTATTGGGTCTAAGCATTGCTTTATAAACAAAATTGGCAAAAAAAGCAGCAAATACCAATCCTATTAAAGCTATGGCTATAAGTATTTTTTTAATGTACATTTAATTATTTATTAGCTGAAATATATACTCGTTTTTATAGGAACCATTTACTTTGTTCCAGTCTTTTTTAAGCCCAACTTCTTTAAATCCATGATTTTTAAAAAGCTTTAAACTGGCTTCATTGCCTTCTGAAATATTACAAAATAATTGATGCAAGCCTAAATGCGTAAAGCTGTAATCAATTAGTAATTTCAAAGCTTCATGCCCATAACCCTTCAGTCTATCATTTGGTTCTTTAACCAAAATACCAACACCTGCCCTACCGTTTTTAAAATCGAAATCGAACAAATCAATCATTCCCAATGCAACATTATCATAACTTGAAATAACCAATCTTAATTGTTTCACTTCAAAAATATCTTTATGTGCGTTTTCTAAGTATTGCTTTATTAAAAACTTTGAATATGGTGTTTGGGTATTACTTATTTCCCAGACGGTTTCGTCGTTTTCAATAGCGTGGATAAATTCCAAATCTTCAGGTTCCAAAGCACGCAAAAAAATATGTTCACCTTTTAGAGTAATCATATAGTTCCTTGATATACAAATTTTGCAGGACCAATAAGCCATACATTTTTATAAGCCCCATTTTCAACATCAAAAGTAACTTGTAATTTGCCTCCTTCGGCATCAATGTCAATGCTGTTTTTTTCAGTTTCACCTATATAGTGCATCGCTAATGCAACCGCTGTAACACCCGTACCGCATGACAAAGTTTCATCTTCAACACCACGTTCGTAGGTTCTAACCTTAAAAGTTGTATCCGATAGTTTTTTTACAAAATTCACATTACTACCAGCTTCGTTATAAGGTTCTCCATATCGGATTTTAGCGCCTTTAGTTTTAATGTCGAAATTTTCAATAGCTTCTTCAAACTGAACATGATGTGGAGAACCTGTGTTTAAAAACACATGGTTTTTATGCCTCTCAAGAACAGGAACATCTTGCATTTGAAGTTTTACAATATCGCCATAAATAGTAGCATGGTGCAAACCATCAATAGCTTCAAAAACGGCTTTATCTTTTATAACCCCTAAATGCTTTGCGAAAGCAACCAGGCACCTACCGCCATTACCACACATGGAGCTTTCATTGCCATCGGCATTGTAATACACCATTTTGAAATCCAAATCTGGATGATTTTCAAGTAAAATAAGTCCGTCTGCACCTATGCCAAAACGTCGGTCGCATAAAAACGCAATGTGTTTGGTATTGTTTTTGTCAAAATTTTGTTGACGATTATCAATCATCACAAAATCGTTTCCCGTTCCTTGATATTTATAAAAAGTCTGTAGCATATTAAAACACAAATATATAAATATTAAACCGTTTTTGTGTGTGTTAAATAGTCGTTAAAATTGAAGTTAAAAATCGTTAAAAGAATATTTGAGATTCAATAAATATTTAATTTTATTCGTTGTTATTATAATTTAAAATTGAAAGATTATGAAGAAATTTTTAACATTAGTATTAGTTTCAGCATTGGGGGGGATTTTCACCTTGGGAACCTACAAACTTTTTATGGAAGATGAAAAGCCAGTTTTGGTAAGCACTACAGAAATAAACCCCGCATTTTTACCTACCAGTAACATTAGCAATTTGGATAATACTGATGAAACCCCGGACTTTACTATTGCTGCTGAAAATACCGTTAATGCCGTTGTACATGTTAAAAATGTAACTATCAGTACAGGACAATTAACCTTACAGGACTTGTTTTCTGGCAGAAGCCCTCAACGTGCCCAAATGGGAACTGGATCGGGTGTTATTATAAATGCTGATGGCTATATTATCACTAATAACCATGTTATCAATAATTCTGATGAACTCTCAGTAACTCTCAACAACAATAAAACTTATAAAGCCGAAATAGTAGGTTCAGACCCAAAAACCGATATTGCTTTACTTAAAATTGATGCCGAAGAAGATTTGCCTTACGTTACTTTTGCAGATTCTGATAATGCTAAAATAGGTGAATGGGTTCTTGCAGTTGGTAACCCCTTCAATTTAACTTCAACTGTTACCGCGGGCATTATAAGCGCCAAAGCAAGAAATTTAGACCCTACAGGTAAATATACACAATCGTTTATTCAAACCGATGCGGCAGTTAACCCAGGAAATTCAGGAGGTGCGCTGGTAAATACTAAAGGTGAGTTGGTAGGTATAAACACTGCTATTTCCTCGCAAACGGGCTCTTATATAGGTTATTCTTTTGCTGTACCAAGTAATATTGCCAGAAGAGTAATTGAAGATATTATGGAGTATGGAAACGTGCAAAATGGTATTTTAGGTATAACAGGTGGTTCCCTGAACAGTTCTGTTGCAGACGAATTAGGTGTTAACGAAACTGAAGGTATTTATGTTGCTGAAGTTATTGAAGATTCTGGTGCTGAAAAAGCGGGTATTGAAACAGGTGATATCATCAAAGAAATTGACAATATTAAAGTATCAAAATTTGCTGATTTAACAGGACATATAAGCGCTAGACGTGCGGGAGATATTGTCAACTTAACACTTTTAAAAGACGGCAAATTAAAAACTGTTGCCGTTACTTTAACCAGAAACGAAACCTTTACATTACCCTTAGTAGGGCGTGTGAAAAATGCTAAAAAAGAAGATTTAAAGAAACTAAATGCATCAAATGGTGTAAAAATAATTGAATTAAACAATGAGTACGAATCTTATTGGAAGAAAAACGGTGTAGAAGAAGGTTCTATAATCACTTCAATTAATGATAACAAAATAAACTCTGTTGATGATGTGCAAAACGCCATAAAAAACAGATCGCAATTTGAGCCACTTAGAATTGAGCTTATAAATTCTAACGGCGAAAAAGAACGATACAATTTCAGGTAAACAAAATCTGTTTAAAAAAATACCCCTTTAAAAACAAAGCAGTTTTTAAAGGGGTATTTTTTTGATTACTGTTAATAAGCGAAGAATAATTTCAATGAAAAATTACAGTATCATTACGTCTTGTAATTTTTATAAAAAAAACGCTACGAAAACGTTTGAAATATGATATTTTTGCAAAAATTTTCAATACAAACTAAACTATTTAAACTATGAGTTTTAACAAAACTTATGAAACAGAATTGGCCTTTCAGGCAGATAGAAGAAAAGCAACAGTAGAATTCATTAAAATTGTAAGCGACCTCTGGTACGATAAATCTATTGAGTTGGTTATTTTCAGAAATCAATTAATTGATAGGAATGTTAGCCAAATTTTAAACTTACACGAATACGCTGGTGAATTTGTTCAAAAACCAATTTCAATTTTTGATTCTGTTGAAATTGCTCAAGCTATCAAAACACTGGATATTCCTCCTGCAAAATTGGATATTGGAAAACTAACCTACGAGTATCATTTAGAAGACAACAAACATAACAACGCTACTGCATTTGTTGTTTCCAAGCTTAGCGATGCCAAAAAAAATGGCAATATTAAACCCAAAGATGTAGTGCTTTATGGTTTTGGTAGAATTGGACGTTTAGTAGCTCGCGAGCTTATGGCACGCACCGGAAAAGGAAGCCAATTGCGTTTAAGAGCTATAGTAACTCGTGGTAAAATTGATCCTCAAATACTAGAAAAGAGAGCTTCTTTATTAAGAAACGATTCTGTACACGGTGACTTCCCCGGTACTGTTACTGTTGATGCAGAAAATAATGCTTTAATTATCAATGGTACTACTGTAAACATAATTTCAGCAAATGCACCTGAAGATATAGATTACACAAAATTTAACATCAATAACGCATTGGTAATTGATAATACGGGGGCTTTCAGAGATAAAGAAGCTTTGAGCAGACACCTAAAATACAGAGGTGTTGAAAAGGTATTGTTAACTGCCCCGGGCAAAGGAGTTCCAAACATTGTTTATGGCGTGAACCATCTAGAAAGTGACCCTGACAAAGTTGATATTTTTTCAGCTGCTTCATGTACGACAAATGCTATTACCCCTATTTTAAAAGCTATTGATGATTCTTTTATAGTAAAAAGCGGGCATTTAGAAACTATTCATGCTTACACCAACGACCAGAATTTGGTTGACAATTTTCATAATAAATACCGTCGTGGTAGAGCTGCAGGTTTAAATATGGTTATTACAGAAACTGGAGCAGGAAGTGCTGTTGCCAAAGCGTTGCCAAGTTTAGAAGGAAAACTAACCTCAAATGCTATTAGAGTACCCGTTCCAAATGGTTCGTTGGCTATTTTAAATTTGGAGTTGAAAAATAAAACATCACTGGAAGGCATTAACACCATTTTAAAGAAATATGCCTTAGAAGGCGATTTGGTTGAACAAATTAAATATGAATTAAGCGACGAACTTGTATCAAGCGATATTATTGGCAGTTCAGCCCCTTCAATTTACGATAGCAAAGCCACAATAGTTAGAAAAGATGGTAAAAACATCATTTTATACATTTGGTATGACAACGAATATGGCTATAGCCATCAAGTTATCAGGCTTGCAAAATATATTGCTAAAGTTAGACGTTACACATATTATTAATGCATAACATCTAAATTAAAAACTCAATCGTATATACATTAGCCTCATTTTATGAGGCTTTTTGATTATTTATAACCGTATAATAAACTATATTTTATAAATTAGTGACCAAACACAACCATTAAAATCCTATCAAAAAAATGAATCCTATTAAATCTGCAATTTTCTTAATTTTTACTTGCTTATTCACACTTCATTCCTTCTCACAAAAAAACAATGATGACGATATATTATCATTACAAAATGGCACTATTGATAATCAATTTGAATATGTGCTTAAAAAGTCTGGTAACTTTAGGGGCACCAATGGACAAATGTATGAAGCCGTAAACCTCGGCATGTTGCTTACACTTCGTGCCCACACCATAGATTCCCTTAAAACGGTACACAAAGATTTAGCAGATACCCAAGCGGTGGTTAAAGCACAAGCTAAAGAAATTGCAGATTTAAAAACAAACCTTACCAATACACGAAACGATTTAACCAAAACAAACTCAGAAAAAGACAGTATGGCTTTGTTTGGTATGCAAATGAGCAAAACTGGTTATAATGCCCTGATGTGGACTATAGTTGCTGCTTTATTGGCATTATTGTTATTCTTCATTTATAGATTTAAAAACAGTAATGTGATAACACGTGATGCTAAAAAAGCTCTTGCTGAAATTGAAGAAGAATTTGAAGAGCACCGTAAAACCGCTTTAGAGCGGGAGCAAAAAGTACGCCGCCAATTGCAAGACGAAATTAACAAACAAAAAAAGGCTTAGTAAATTAGTTAATACTTTAAACTTTAAAATCTGCAAAATAACATTGCAGATATTTTTTTTGCTGGAATAAGTTTATTAATTGGAATAAAATTGAGTTTATAATGGCTGAATAAGAGCAAGAATAGAAAAAAAATAATGAATATTCTAGAGAGGTTATGGCTACTTATGTTAGTACTCATCCTGGAACTATGAAACAAACAAGAAATCTAAAAGAGTTGTCAATTTTTTTTAATGATAGAATATTTCGAATGGAAGACTTTGCATTTCTTAATAATCCATCTAGTTCTCAATTTCAAAATTTAGAAGATTTGATTATGACATACATAGTCAAACATCAAAGCTTTATTATTCTATTTGACGAATTAAAAAGTAAATCTAAAGATGTATTATACCAAATTGAACAAAAATTTAATGAAAACAGACAACGAAATAACAACAATGTGAATAATTCATGTTAACCTCCTACTTCAATTTAAAATCTTATATTTAAACAACTGATTGATTTTATAGGAGAAGAAAAATTTGCACGGGACTATTTAGAGAGATTGTTAATCAATAACATAAAAAACCACAAAAAACACTTGACGATAATTAAGGTAACAATCTTAATTTACCTACAAATTCAACTGCCAAAACCCAACATCGTGCCACGTGTTAAATTTAAACCCAACTTCTTTTAAATGGGCAACTTTTTCAAACCCAAATTTTTCGTGGAGTTTAATACTAGCTTGATTTGGCAAAGTTAATACGCCTAAAACCACATGGCAATGTTGTTTTTTGAGTAACGCTAACAGTTCCTTATACAACAACGAACCTATTTGCTTTCCTTGTTCGCCATGTTTCACATAAACAGTAGATTCTACCGTATTGTTATATGCAGGCTTGGGCCTAAACTTACTACCATAAGCATACCCCAAAATTTGATTGTCTTCTTCAAAAACCAAAAAGGGATAATTAGTGTTTATGATGGTTACCTTTTCTAAAAATACTTCAAAAGCAATTGCCACATCATCAAAAGTAGCTACGGAGTTTACAACGTAATAGTTATAAATATCTAAAAGTTCACGGGTATCATTAATATTAAAAGGTCTAATCACAACAAAAATATTATAACCAATAATTTCTTTTTAAAAGATTCTCAATATGGGCATAATGATGGTTACTGTGCCATGCATAATTACCTATATTATAGCTTAACATAACCTCGCTATTGGTTTCTGGATGAATGAAACTTTTGTTTAAATCCGCTTCATTTAAGCCTTTTAAAAAATAAACCAATTTATAGTGAATAACTTTTAAATGATTTAAAGACATTTGAATAGACGCTGCTTTAGAATCAAAAAGTTCTGCCCAACGATCTTCAAAATAGGCTTTAATAATTGGCTTATCTTCTGTTAACGCCCATTTAAATCTAATATAACTATGATGATGGCTATCGGATAAGTGATGTATAACTTGCCTTATGGTCCAACCACCTGCCCTGTAAATCGTGTTCAATTGTTTTTCGGATAAATTAGAAACTAATTTTTCCAATCGGTTTGGAAAGTGCTCTAAAATAGAAATCCAAGACTCTAACTGTTCATTTAAAATATTGCTGGGGCAATCAAATTTTCCAATAGGATATTTGAGTTTTTGAAGTTCTTGCTCTGTCATAAAACAAATATATTGAAGAATTTAATTTGTTATTTCAATTACATCTTTTTTAACAAAATTTACTGCTT
>JBMTVT010000024.1:0-32919 GCA_049451635.1 Tamlana sp.
AAGTTTATTTTGAAATAAAACCAAAAAAAACAGCCAATTGGCTGTTTTTTTACTGTATAATAACAATTTCTTTACTTTATCACTAATTTTCTAGTCTCACTCACCTCACCTTCGGTGATTTTTAATACATAAACACCTTTGCTTAAGTTGGAAATATTTAATTCTTTACCTGTTAAAAACGTAGAAAAAATACGCTTTCCTAAAACGTTGAAAAACTCAATTTTTTTATTAAAATTACGTTTTGTTGTTATATGAATATAAGTTGTGCCACTATTTACAGGGTTTGGGTAAATAGATAGCCCTTCTATGTTTTCTTGAATAGGTGCATTGATGCTATTATTTTGAGCAACACTTATTTGTGTTGTAAAAAAAGCAAAAACCAATAATAAAAAGATAAAGTAGTTTTTTTTCATTCGTTTTTTTGGTATTATAAAAGTAATAAAATAACACAAAAGTGATGCCAAAAAGATGTTAAAGATTTAAGGTTTTGGTCGAAAGTTTAAATTCTTGTAAGTTCTTTGTTACCTTAATGTTATTAATTTTGTAATTTTAATAGAATTATGTTATTAGTTTTATCTTTACTTTATAAAACTAGCTAAACAAGCCATGAAAAAAAAGGATATTAAAATACTGTTGGTTGATGACGAGCCCGATATTTTAGAAATAGTTGGGTATAATTTATCAAACGAGGGCTACCAAGTTATTACTGCCGAAAACGGGCAAGAGGGCGTTAAAAAAGCTAAAAAAGAGCTTCCACATTTAATTATTTTAGATGTAATGATGCCTGAAATGGATGGTATTGAAGCTTGTGAAATCATCAGGAAAAACCCAGATTTAAAAAACACCATAGTTGCTTTTTTAACAGCAAGAGGTGAAGATTATTCGCAAGTTGCAGGTTTTGATGCTGGGGCAGACGATTATATTACAAAACCCATAAAGCCAAAAGTCTTAGTTAGTAAGGTTAAGGCTCTTTTAAGGCGTTTTAAAGAAGAGGATGTTACCGATACTGTTAAGGTTGGGAGCTTGGTAATTAACAGGGATGAATACAAAATCACTTCAAAAGGGAAAGAAATTATATTACCAAGAAAAGAATTTGAATTGTTATCTTTACTTGCCTCTAAACCGGGAAAAGTTTTTAAAAGAGACGAAATTCTTGATACAGTATGGGGTAATGAAGTTGTTGTAGGAGGTAGAACCATTGATGTTCATATTAGAAAACTTCGAGAGAAATTAGGTGATAAAAGCTTTAAAACAATAAAAGGAGTTGGCTACAAGTTTGTAGATTAATGCAAGTAAAATTTAAAAAATCATATCGGTTTGCAATAAAAACCTCGTTCTATATAACCTTGTTTATAACACTCATAACGAGTGTTTTTTTATACTATGTATATGAACTTAAGTGGTTTTACATGTTGGCTTTTTCAGCTAGTGTGTTTGCTTTTTCTTTTTTTATAGTTCAAATTAGGGTGGAGCGCTTTATTTACAAGCGCGTTAAAAAAATATATGACGATTTAACACTTCTGGAATCGGTCAATTTAACAAAAGGTCCAATTACAACTGATATGCATACGCTTACCCAAGAGATTGATAAGTTTGCCCGTGATAAAAAAATTGAAATTGAAACTCTTAAAGTAAGGGAAGAATATAGAAAGGAGTTTTTGGGTAATGTATCCCATGAATTAAAAACACCTCTTTTTACAGCACAAGGTTATATTTTAACTTTGCTCGACGGTGCCATAGACGATAAGGTACTTAGAAAAAAATATCTGGAAAGAGCTAGTAAAGGTATTGAAAGGTTGGGTTATATTATTAAAGACCTAGACATGATAACCAAACTAGAGGTTGGTGATTTAAGCTTAAATATCGAAACGTTTAACATTGTTGAATTGGTGAAAAATGTGTTTGATATGTTAGAAATGAAAGCTTCAAAGAAAAACATCACTTTAACATTCGATATGGATTATAGCAGCCCAATTATGGTTAAAGCCGATAAAGAGCGTATCCAACAGGTTTTGGCTAATTTAATTGTGAATTCCATAAAATATGGTAGAAATAAGGGGACTACAGAAGTAAGCATCGAAAACCTCATTAAAAATAAGGTTATTGTTAGGGTAACCGATAATGGAGAAGGCATAGCCAAAGAGCACTTGCCAAGGCTTTTTGAACGTTTTTACAGAGTTGATAAAAGTGGCTCAAGAAAAGAAGGGGGTTCAGGGTTGGGACTTTCAATTGTTAAGCATATTATTGAAGCCCACGACGAAAAAATATATGTAGAGAGTGAATTTAACGTTGGTAGTGAATTTTCATTCACTTTAGAAAAGGTTAAATAAATCTTTAAAATTTACTTCAAAATCAAAAGCCTTTAACCCATCGTAATTGGAAATTTCATCCAAATGCCCCAAAGTAAAATCATCTTGATTACAACTAGGTACTATTCGCATATCGGTTAATCGTTTAGCTAAGTACTCTTGTTCAAACTGTCCCGGTGTTGGTATAAAAAATGCTTTTTTACTAAGTTTTGCCAAATCCATTACAGTTGTGTATCCCGACCTGCAAAGTACCATAGCGCTTTCATTTATAGTCTTTTCAAGCAGGTCTGATGTCATAAAATTATAAACCGTTATGTTGCCATTCATTTGTATGGTTTGGTCTTTTTCCATCACACCCTTTACAAAAAGCACTTTACCAGTAAAATGCTTTAATTCAGTAAGTAACTTTTCTTCAAGAAGCGTGCGTTGTGGCTCTGGACCTGAAATTAAAACCATTAAATCGTTTTTAATTTTACAGTTGCGCTTAGTAAACCTGCTAAGTGGGCCAATGTATTTTGTAGGGATTTCAATAGTATGGGCATGCCCTAATTTGCCGCTTAAATTAATCTCACTTGCTGTGTCAGGAACCCAGCACGCATCAAATTTATTGATAATCTTTTGATGCACTTTAGTGCTTAACCAAGTGGTATTACCGCTTAAAACATTCAATTGGTGCGTTATAAAAACAGAGGGCACATGTTTGTTTCTAACCCCCAAACGGTTATCCGAAATAATGCCACTTATGTTATTATTTTTCAACATATAGTCAATGGCCTTTTTTTCAGCTATTATAGCCTTTAAAAGCTTAGGGGAATCCTTTAAAAGTTTCAGTTTAAAATACTTGCCATTTTTAGCATAGGTTACATTGTAAGAAGGCAGTTCAACATACGAAAGATTAGGAAATTCCTTTTGTAAAAGTGTTAAAGCTACACCATCACTAGCAATTATGGGTTCAAACCCTTCATCAATCAAGGCTTTAATGATTGGAATACTGCGGGTAGCATGCCCTAAACCCCAATTTAAAGGGGCTACTAAAATTCTTTTTTTCATTTAAATAGTTATGGCGTGTCCCCGAATTCAATTCGGGGTCGTGCTTTTCGCTATATCTCCCGATTTTAAGATCGGGAGGATGCCGCTACAATCACTCACGCAAATTTTCAGCAAAATCAAAGATAAGCTTATTAGTGCTTCCATATATTTCCTTAATTTTACCAAAATTTTAAATTATAGTGGGTAGTAAAAATAAACTTAGGCGTTTTAAAGAAAACGAAACCTTTTCAAATGTCATTCAACCAACAAGAGACGAACTGGTTAGCTCTAATTTTAATTTAAAAGGGCAATGGCAATCAACCCATTTTAAAAACAACAACCCTATTGTGTTAGAGTTAGGTTGTGGTAAGGGAGAGTATTCAGTGGCTTTGGCACAAAAATATCCTAGTAAAAATTTTATTGGAATAGATATTAAAGGCGCACGCTTTTGGCGAGGGGCCAAAACAGCAGTAGAGCATGGCATTTCAAATGTGGCATTTCTTCGTACGCAAATAGAGTTAATAGATTATGCTTTTGCCGAAAATGAAGTTGATGAAATTTGGATAACCTTTCCAGATCCGCAAATAAAATATAAACGAACTAAACATCGTATGACGAATGTTGAGTTTTTAAAACGCTACAAAAAAATATTAAAGCCGGATGGTGTTGTTAACTTAAAAACCGATAGTGAGTTTATGCATGGTTATACATTAGGGTTATTGCACGGTGCTGGTCATCAAGTGCTTTACGCCAACCATAATGTTTATAAGCAAGAAGGTAGTCCAGAAGATGTAACAAATATTCAAACCTTTTACGAATCGCAATATTTAGAGCAAAATAAGCCAATTACCTATATTAGGTTTAAAATAACATAACGGTGAACATAACTTTTATCTTTTTTATAGGCTTAATAGTTGCTCTAATTGGAGTTATTCCTCCTGGATTGTTAAATATGACAGCGGCAAAAATAAGTTTAAAAGAAGGCTATGTAAGGGGCGTTATTTTCTCAATAGGGACATGTGTAGTTGTATTGATTCAAACCTATATAGCAGCTATTTTTGCAAGGTATTTAACCATGCACCCAGAAGTTATTGATATTTTACAGCGTGTGGCATTTGTAATTTTTGTTTTAATAACCATATACTTTTTAGCTATTGCCAAATCGCAACCAAAACAACAAATTCACCCCAAAATTAAAAGTAAGCACAGCCGTTTTTTTCAAGGTATGTTTTTGTCGGCAATCAATGTATTTCCTCTCCCTTATCAAGCATACATGACTATTACTTTGGCTTCTTTTGGATGGTTGGATTTTAGTCAGATAAGCATCATTTCATACATGTCAGGTGCGGCTATGGGAACTTTTGTAATGTTATATATTTATATTTTCTTTTTTGAAAAAATTAGAGGAAAATCGTTCACATCACAAAAAAACATGAATTACATTATTGGTGGTATCACAGGTATTATAGCCGTTGTTACCCTCATAAATATTATTAAAGAATTATAAAATGAAGCCTATAACGCTCAATTTTTTCGATAAGGTTTATGAAGTTGCAAAACTAATACCCTACGGAAAAGTAACCAGTTATGGCGCTATTGCCAAATACTTGGGCGCAGCAAGAAGTGCAAGAATGGTAGGCTATGCCATGAATGAATCAACGGGTAAAGATGTGCCAGCGCATCGTGTAGTAAACAGAAAAGGATTACTTACTGGCAAACATCATTTTGATGGCACTAACTTAATGCAACAGCTTTTAGAAAGTGAAGGGGTTAAGGTTGTTGAAAACCAAATCCGGAATTTTGACAAGGTGTTTTGGGACCCTGCCAAAGAATTATAATTTTTTTGATAAGTTAAGTCAATAATTATATCGATAAATCTTCTAATTTCCGCCTTCCAACTTCAAGCTTTTATGCTATCTTTGCTTTTAGAATGATTCTTAATAATAGAAATGAAGCTGAATAAAAAAGACATCTTTAAAGCATTAGAAAGCATTACCGTTCCTGGCGAGGGACAAAATATGGTTGAAAGCGGAGCTGTAACAAATGTAGTTACTTTTGGTGATGAGGTTATAGTAGATATCACCATTAAAAATCCAAGTTTACAAGCTAAAAAGCGTACGGAGGTAGATATACTTAAAATCATCCATGAGCAAGTTTACGAGAAAGCTAAAATAACCGTGAATGTGAAAGTGGATTCGCCAGCAAAACCAAAAGCAAATGTTATTAAAGGCAACCCCATTCCAGGTATTCAAAATATAGTGGCTGTTGCTTCGGGTAAAGGGGGTGTTGGAAAATCTACCGTTACGGCAAATTTAGCGGTAACTTTGGCAAAAATGGGTTTTAAAGTTGGTGTTTTGGATGCTGATATTTATGGACCATCCATTCCAATCATGTTTGATGTAGAAGCCGAAAAACCTCTTGCAGTATATGTTGAGGGAAAATCAAAAATGAAACCCATAGAAAATTATGGTGTTAAAATACTATCTATTGGATTTTTTACACAACCAAACCAAGCAGTTGTTTGGCGCGGTCCAATGGCTGCGAAAGCTTTAAACCAAATGATATTTGATGCCCATTGGGGAGATCTCGATTTTTTATTGATCGATTTGCCACCAGGTACAGGCGATATTCACTTGAGTATCATGCAATCGTTGCCCATTACCGGTGCGGTTGTGGTTAGCACACCCCAAAACGTGGCATTGGCAGATGCTAAAAAGGGCGTAGCCATGTTTCAACAAGAAAGCATTAATGTACCCGTTTTAGGAATTATTGAAAATATGGCGTACTTTACTCCAGTTGAGTTACCAGATAATAAATACTATATTTTTGGAAAAGAAGGTGCTAAAAATTTAGCCGAAGATTTACAAGTGCCATTTTTAGGGCAATTGCCTTTAGTGCAAAGTATAAGGGAAGCTGGCGATGTTGGACGGCCTGCGGCACTACAAACAGCAACACCTTTGGAGCAAGCTTTTGAAAAACTAACGCAAAATGTGGTGCAAGAATTGGTAAATAGAAATGATAGTTTACCACCAACTGAAGCTATTAAAATAACTACTATGGCTGGTTGTTCGGCGGTAAAAAAATAAGATATGACAGCAGAAGAATTAAAAATTAATGTTGAAAAAGCCTTAGACGAAATTCGTCCGTTTTTACAGAGCGATGGAGGCGATATTTCGTTATTATCTATCGAGGGTGATAAACTAGTTAAAGTGCAGCTTCAGGGAGCATGTGTAGGTTGTAGTGTTAACCAAATGACATTGAAATCGGGTGTGGAAATGACTATAAAAAAGTACGCACCGCAAATTGAGCAAGTCATTAACATAGAGGCATAATTAATACCCTAAGGGACTTACTGTTGACCTGTTAATTAAAAGCGCTGAGTAATAAAAAAAGGAATCTATAAATTTAAAAAATTTATAGATTCCTTAATTTTTATAGAGCCTCTCAAATTAATAATGGTATACAATTAAAAATTTAACAGCTTGCCTTAAATTTGTGTTGTAATTAAAGGTATGTATTCAAAAAGAAATTAAAGTGATGTGCGATATTAACATAAAAATAATAGATAGAGATGGTGTACCCCATGAAGTTGTTGCACCAACAGATATGGCGATGAACTTAATGGAAGTGGTAAGATCTTACGAACTAGCACCAGAGGGTACTATTGGTATTTGTGGTGGTATGGCCATGTGTGCTTCCTGCCAATGTTATGTGCTAAGTGATCATGAGTTGCCAGAAATGAGTGATGATGAAGACGCTATGTTGGCTGAAGCATTTAATGTAAAAGAAAACAGCCGTTTAGGTTGCCAAATACAAATAAAACCAGAAATGGAAGGTCTTGAAGTAGAGTTGGCGCCTGAGAGTTAATAGCCTATTCATTAATAAGGCTTATTTTTTCATTTATTTTATCTATGAAATTATTTAAATTGATTTGGTAAAATTCTTAATGATTTCGGTCACGACATCTTAGTAACTCGATCTGAAAACGGTTATGTGTCTCAAGGTTAAATAATGTAAAAACGGTCAAAACTGCTTAGTGTACCATATATAAATACATAGTATTTCTGACCGTTTTTTTCATGGAATACCAATCTGTTCCTAACCAACAAAGTGATTCTTTTTTGCTTGTTTCGGGTCATGGTCATAAATGAACTTGTCGCCTGTCCATCGAGCCATGCACATCGTTAAAAGCACTGTATCGCCTTGGTTCCAATATCCCTCTATCAAGTCCTCAATAACATCTTCGATCACAACATATTCGTTCTTTTTTATGTCTTTAGGTAAAATATATGCAGCAAATGGAAGTGTTGTCTTTAGAGGGAAGTTACCGTAATAGGTCTTTATTAGTGTATGGTCCCCTTTCATTAGAACCCTGAAATCACTACAACATCTTATTCTTCCTGTATCGTTTTCCTTGACCACCAATAGCTTTCTGTTAACTTGTGGGTTTTGGTGGTAATCTATGAAATGAAGATCAAAATCGTTGTCTAAGGCTTCGTTCATCTCATCTTCGGTCCATGCTGTTTTTATAACCCTGAGGTCATTCCAATTCTGTTTTTCAAATTCAGATTTTATACCCAGAAGTTTTTTAATACGTTTCATAATTACCTATTTTAATGTTGTCTACATCTATCTTTATGCAGGTTTCAGGGGTGCTTTTTAGAAGACTTAAAACCTTTTTATCACTCATGTTATTTGTGTCAACCACAGATTTATTGCAGCTATTACAGTAACCGTTTTGCAGTTCATCCCATGTCTTTTGAAGTGGGCAATGAAGTTTCTTTATAAAATCACCTTGGTCGGTGAACAACTTACCTGTGTTAGGGTTAAATTTCATAATTACGTATATGGTTTAAGAAGGATTGAACTGTTGATTTAGTGTTTTCATAACCATTTGATTTCTTGTCGATATCTAAGTAAAGTTTTCTATTAACCTCTAACATAATGGATTTCACCCTTTTGTCTTTTTTGTAACAGGATTGAGGCACCATGCTTCCTGAGTATGGCTTGTCCACTAATACAGTATACTCTAATTCTTCAAAAAACTTGACTGCGGACTCTACAAGCTCTTTGGGTGTGTGGAACCCATCCGTTCCTATATTGAAATCAGGTCTAAAAGTTGATTTGTCCAGCGCTCTATTTAATGCATTCTCTGGAAAGGAATGGCAGTCTACAATCAAGCAGCTATTATTGGCTTCTAGATGTGTTTTAACGCCTTCTGAGAGACTATCGTGATGCTTCCAATAAAACTCTTTAAGGATTCTTTCCCTGAGCTCTGGGGTTACAACACGCAGGGTGTTACCATCATCAAACTTCTCATAAAGAACCCCCATTCCGAATCTGGACATTACCTCTAGTTTATCGTCAGTAAATCTCTCCACATCACAGAAAATTCTTGAGAAAGGCGCAATAATAGTATCATCTATTTCATTAGAGAATAAATCGTCAGTATACCAGTCTGTCAGCTTAATAATTTCTTGTGATATTTTTTGTTTATCAGCAGTGTAACCATCAAAGAATGGAATAATGGTTGATGAGTGTGGGATGTGTAATATTAACTTTTCCATACAAATAAATGTTATTTGTATTCCGATAAAGCAATTGTAAAGGAGACGTTTATTTTGACTTGTCGTCCGTATTGTTTTACCACCGTGGTGTCTTCACTCGGTTGGTACCCATAATGGGTTCGAAATACTTTACAAAAATAAGATTTAAAATTCAAATAGCCAAAAAACCCGAACCATCATTCTCAAAACAACACCCCCATATTGATTTTGACATCGGTTTCTGTTGCGTTAGATTATTCGTTAGATGAATTATAATCTCTTTTAGAATTAAATAATTCTGGAGTTTTTCTTAAAATACTTTGTTGGGTGCTGGCTTTTTGTCATTCAAATGTATCTTGATAAAAAAGCTTCATTTGGTAATGTAACCATGCTTCTCATTTCTCTTGGATTTATTCCATTTTCATATGATTCTGCCATGTATTTTAAAGAATTTTTTAAGCACTCCCAGTAAAGGTGACAACTCCAGGTAAATGTATCTTTAAAATCTAGATATTAATTTTTGAGTTTTTCGATAGCATAAGGCATAATACGCTCAACAAATTTACTGTAAGCTAATTTGGAAGGATGCAAACCATCGGAAGCTACTAAGTCTATATTTTCCAGTCCCATTCTAGTTATGTCGGTTATATTTACATAGGTAATATTATTAACCAAACAATAATTTTCAGCATAGGTGTTGTATTTATCTATTTCAGATGAAATATTTGTATTGTTTTGACCAAATGGCGTGTAAGCATAATCAGGAATTGACACTACAATCACATTGTTTTTGTTACTTCTCGCTTTTGAAATTGCAGTATCTACAAGCTGAGGAAATTCATTTTCATAAATTGAAAAAGGCTTACCTTGATATTGATTGTTGACACCTATTAATAGTGTTACTAAATCGAAATCCTCATTTATATTTTCGCCTTTTATCGCATTGATGAGGTTAGTGGTAGTCCAACCTGTTCTGGCAATGACTTTTAGCTCAAAACTTTTATCAGTTCCAAAACTCATCAACAAACTATCCTTTAATTGTTCTGGAAACCTACAAGTTTCACAAACACTCTCTCCAATGGTATAGCTATCTCCTAAAGATAGTATTTTTATAATGTTGCTTGGTGCTAGATTTGGGTCTTCTTGCTCTTCTAATTCATCAGTTAGAGTATTGCTTTCTAAAATAGGACTCTCTGTGGTGCAATTAAAACCCATCACGATAAAGCATATTAATATATAAACAATCTTTTTCATTCAAATTTTATATAAATATACAAAATTGAAGGTTTTAGCTTTTAAAGGAAAACCCTTTTTAAAAAGGATTTATTGATGTTAGGTTTTATTAGAGAATTATTTAAAAGCATTTAACCCTGTAATATCAAGACCAGTAATTAATAAATGGATATCGTGTGTGCCTTCGTAGGTTATCACACTTTCGAGGTTCATTGAATGGCGCATAATCGAGTATTCACCAGTTATTCCCATACCTCCAAGCATTTGTCTAGCTTCTCGGGCAATGTTAATTGCCATATCTACATTGTTACGTTTAGCCAGGGATATTTGTGCCGAGGTAGCAGTGCCGTTTTCACGCATGACACCCAGTCGCCATGCTAAAAGCTGTGCTTTGGTAATTTCGGTAATCATTTCAGCTAGCTTTTTTTGCTGTAATTGAAATTGCCCAATAGGTTTGCCAAATTGCATACGTTCTTTACTATATCTTAAAGCGGTATCGTAGCAATCCATCGCAGCTCCAATAGCGCCCCAAGCAATACCATAGCGAGCAGAATCTAAACAACCAAGTGGCGCACCCAAACCTGATTTATTGGGTAATAAGTTATCCTTTGGCACTTTTACATTATCAAAAATAAGTTCACCAGTCGCGGAAGCACGAAGCGACCATTTGTTGTGGGTTTCAGGTGTACTAAAACCTTCCATACCACGCTCAACAATTAAACCATGAATTCGTCCCTCTTCATTTTTAGCCCAAACAACAGCTACTTGTGCAAACGGCGCATTGCTAATCCACATTTTGGCTCCATTAAGTAAATAGTGGTCACCTTTATCTTTAAAATTGGTAACCATATCTCCAGGGTTGCTACCATGGTCGGGTTCGGTCAACCCAAAGCAACCCATCCATTCGCCAGAAGCTAGTTTTGGTAAGTATTTTTGGCGTTGTTCCTCATTTCCATATTTCCAGATAGGATACATAACTAATGATGATTGAACCGATGCCGTACTGCGAACACCTGAAT
Organism: Tamlana sp.; assembly: GCA_049451635.1. GTDB lineage: Bacteria > Bacteroidota > Bacteroidia > Flavobacteriales > Flavobacteriaceae > JBMTVT01. The sequence goes on from JBMTVT010000024.1 coordinate 11,137, forward strand.
CACCACGTTCTATCTCCTGCATGATTAAGCCATAACTAATTTGATCTAAACCAGCACCTCCATATTCAATAGGGATATAAGGGCCAAAAGCACCTATTTCTGCTAAACCTTTTATAATTTGAGTTGGGAATTCTGCTTTTTGGGCATACTCTTCAATTATGGGCGATACATCGCGTTTTACCCATTCTCGGGCAGCATCACGAACCAATTTATGCTCTTCGGTAAGTAACTCATCGAGGTTGTAATAATCTGGGGCTTCAAACAAATCTGGCTTCATAAAATTTAATTTTATTCAGTGTAGTTGCAAATTTATTGAAAATAATAAATAAAATTGATGTTTTTTTAAGAATAAAGAAATTTCTAATAATTAATGATGATTACATCTTCAAATAGAAATCTTTTGTCAAATTAATATAGTCTTCGGTGTATTGGTGCCTTTCTGTTTCAATAATAAGATTTTCAATTTTTAAATCTTTTTTGCTGAATGAAAATTCAACAAGGCTTCGTTTTATTTCTGAAGTTGGATTACCTTGGACATGTGAAATACGGTTTGGAAAAAGATTTGATTTTTTAGCAAATTCAATAAAAACCTGTCCCTCTTTATAAGGAATAATTACAGAAAGAATACCATTTTCAGATAATAATTTTGAAACACTTTCAACAAGATGGTTAAACGGCATAGCATCTTGGAAGCGTGCTAAATCACGTTGCGTGTTTTCTGTTTTGTATTCTTCAGAAAAAAATGGGGGATTACAAATAATTAAATCGTATTTGTCTTCAATTTCTTCAACAAATTCTTCTAATGAAGCATGATAGCAAAACAGTCTGTCTCCCCAAAGTGATTGCTCAAAATTATCTACACATTGTTCATAGGCATCATCATCAATTTCAATAGCATCTATAATTTCGGCATTGCTTCGTTGTGCCAACATAAGCGATAAAATACCTGTTCCGGAACCAATATCTAAAACAGAAAAAGGATTTTTATCAATAGAAGTCCAAGCTCCCAATAAAACACCATCGGTGCCAATTTTCATGGCACATTTATCTTGGTTGATTGTAAATTGTTTGAATTTGAAAGGTTTCATTAAAGGTATAAATCAATTAACCCTTCTGGAGTTTCAACTAAAATAGTTTTAGCTTTTCTATCCACTTTTAAGATAAACTCATCGTTCATAGGAATTAAAATTTCCACGCCGTTATTATCTACTTCAAACAGGGCTTGTGCTGTAGAGTCGTTAATAGACTTTATAATACCAACAGTTCCATAGTTTTTGTCTTTAATAGTAAAACCTATTACTTCATGAAAGTAAAACTTATCACCTTCAAGTTTTGGGAGTAAATCAAGAGGTAAATACAAATCAGATTTTAAAATAGCATCAGCATCAGCTTCCGTATCAACTTCTTCAAATTTTATTCGAAGTAATTTTGATTTATGTAATTGAGAGTGTTCAATAAAAAAAGGAACTAGATTGCCTCTTAAATCCAAAAAAATAGCATCAAGGTTATCGTAAACTTCAGGCTCATCAGTGTCTAATTTTGCCAGAACCTCTCCTTTAAAACTATATTTTTTAACAATTTTGCCTAAGTAAAAACAATCTTCTTTTTTCATGATAAACCTTTGATTTATCACCCCGAATTTATTTCAGGGATCTTTGTTAAATTAATGAAAAGCTAAAACAAATCAGTTTTATGCAACGTTATGATATAAAAAACTCCGATAAATATTTATCGGAGTTTAAAAGTATAAAAAATTACTGTTTTTTATTCTTCTTCGTTTGATGCTTCTGTTTCAGCAGCAGGAGCTTCCTCCTCGGCTACTTCTTCTTCAACAACAGGTGCAGCGGCAGCTATACGCGCTTCGTTAGCAGCTTTTTCAGCTTCTAACGCTTCTGCTTTAGCTTTAGCTTCTGCTTTTGATAAACCATCAGATTTGGCTTGTATTTTGGCAGCTTTTTCTTCTAACCAAGCGGCAAATTTTGCTTCTGCTTGATCTTCAGTTAAAGCGCCTTTTTTTACCCCACCTGCTAAATGGTTTTTTAATAAAGCACCTTTGTAAGATAAAATAGCTTTTGCAGTATCGGTTGGTTGTGCACCATTTTGTAACCATTTTACTGCGCCATCAACGTCTAATTCAACAGTTGCTGGGTTTGTGTTTGGATTGTAAGCACCTATTTTTTCTAGATATTTACCGTCCCTTTTTGCTCGTGCATCAGCTGCAACGATCCAATAATAAGGTTTCCCTTTTTTACCGTGTCTTTGTAATCTAATTTTTACTGGCATAATAATTAATTATTTGAGGTTCTCGACCTCTGTTATTAATGAGGGCGCAAATGTACGCTATTATTTTTAATTATCAATGTTTTATTTGCTATCAAATTTAGAAAAGTAAACAAACAGGATTAGGCACGTTAATATCATGCAAAAAAGTAAGTTTTCCATTTGATGCATCTACACTAAATACAGAAATATTACTACTTTTTTTATTGGCTACTAAAAGAAATTTCCCAGTTGGATCTAAAGTAAAGTTACGCGGCCAATCGCCATGCACTGGCATATTTTGAATTTTTTCTAAAGTCCCACTAACTATATCTCTCTTAAAAACAGCTATGGTGTTTTCACCTCTGTTAGAACCATACAAAAAGCGCTCATCGTTACTTAAATGAATGTCTGCACAAGAATTATTGCCTACATAATCATTGGAAAGTGTTGATACATGATTTATAAGCTCAAAAGTGTTGCCACTTCTTTTGGCAACTGTAACCTTACTGGCATATTCATTAATAACGTAAATAAATTTGCCATCCTTGGTCAAAACAAAATGCCTTGGGCCAGCATTTACTGTAAGACTTACAACGGAAGAGTCTTTTAATTTGTAATTAGCATCACCCTCTTTTTCATACAAATACATGGAATTTCTACCTAAATCTGCTACAAAAAGTTCATTTTTAATAAACTGTGCGGAATGTGCATGCGATGCAATACTATCTGAGTTATGATTAAAAACTTGAGAAGCCTCATTTAGGCTCCCATCATTATTAATATTGTAGAGCGCTATGTTCCCTCCAACATAGTTTGAGACAACAGCTTTATTGCCTGCTTTGTTAACGGAAACATGGCAAGGTGCACCTCCAAAACTATTTTTTTTGTTGATAAAATTCAATATACCATTTTCTTGGATTTTGAAAGACGAAACAGATGATTCACTCTCATTAACAGCATACATATATTTTTTGTTGGGCGAATAAGCAATAAATGATGGGTTTTCAGTTTTGGTAACTAAATTCAAGTCATTAAGCTCGCCTGTTACTGTATTGAACTGTAATTGATATATACCTTCACTTTCGCCGTCGGTGTATGTTCCAACATACAACGGTGTGTTTTCTTCTTTGCAATTCAAAAGAGAAATTGTAATAAGTAATAGTAAATTAAATTTCATAATAATAAGGTGCGTCTCAAAAGTACATTAAATTGCTATAACCACCAATTAATGTTAAAGAGTCTTAATGTTATCACAAAAGTGTTAAATCCCCTATTTTTACTGAGTTTATGTGTTATGCTATAATCACAGATGTGAAACAATACACGTCTTAAAAGAAATTATTGAAATTTAAAAATGAAAACGAATATTATGAAGTACAGTGAAAAAATTTCAAACAAGTTAAATGAATTATTAGTAAAAAACTATGGTGCAGAAAAGGGGTACTTGAACGCTATTGACAATATAGATAACGACAGATTAAAAATATTCTTTAAAAGGAGAGCTTCCTAGAGAAGTCAATTTGCAAAAGATTTAAGAACAGAAATTTTGCGTTATGGAGAATTACCGGAAGATTCAGGCAGTTTTAAAGGAACGATACATAGAAATTGGATGAGCTTAAAATCACTATTCAGTTCAAATAATGAAGAGGCTATTTTGGAAGAAGCTATTCGAGGCGAGGAAGCAAGCTTGTAAGAGTACAATGAAATCTTAAACGATAGTACTTTGCCACCAACTATTGATTCGTTGTTAACAAAGCAAAAAAATGCCATTCAAGTATCGATTAACACTGAGAATGTGCACGAAGAATTAGTGTCATAAACATTAATTTTTGGTTAAGATAAACGCAACCCATTGGGTTGCTTTTTTTTGTTTACAACTGTTTATAACTTCACTTTAAAAAAGTATTATTTCTATGTATTTTTATAGGCTCATTACCAAAATAAACGATTAAATAAATCAACTTACAAACATAAAGGATGTACTTAATTTTTGATACAGAAACTACTGGATTGCCAAAACGCTGGGATGCACCTATTACAGATGTAGATAATTGGCCTAGGTGTATTCAAATTGCATGGCAATTGCACGACGCCATGGGTAATTGTATCGAGCATCAAGATTATTTAGTGCAGCCAGAGGGTTTTGATATTCCATATGATGCTGAACGGATTCACGGTATTTCAACCGAATTGGCACAAGAACAAGGCATTCCATTAGCTGAGATTTTAGAGAAATTCAATGAAGCCTTAAGTAAAACCAAATTTGTTGTTGGCCAGAATGTGAAATTCGATCTTAACATTATGGGGGCCGAATTTGTTAGGGGCGATATCGTAAATCCATTGCAAGAGCTCCCGGTTTTAGATACGTGTACAGAGCATACCGCTGAGTTGTGCCAAATTCCAGGAGGGCGATATGGGAAGTTTAAATTACCTACGTTAACCGAATTACACGAATATTTATTTAATGAGCCATTTGCAGAAGCCCATAACGCCACGGCCGATGTTGAAGCCACTACACGATGCTTTTTAGAATTGGTTCGTTTAGGTGAATATACCAAAGAACAATTGGATGTTCAGCCAGATTATTTTAAAAATTTCAATGAAGCCAACCCGCAAGAGATTCAACTTATTAGGTTAAAGCACATCAATCTAAAAAGGGAAAGTGATAAAATTCGTGAACGATTAAAAAAATCTGAAGGCAGTCAGATTTCAACAGAAGACATAAAACAAAATATATCCGATTTAGAGGATGTAGAGTTTGTACATCTTCATAACCACTCTCAATTTTCAGTGTTACAATCAACCATGAGTGTGTCCGATATTGTCGAAGCTGCCGGTGAATTTAATATGGCTGCCGTGGCCTTAACCGACCATGCGAATATGATGGGTGCATTCCATTTTGTTAATGCAGTAAATCGATATAACAGCGGTGTTTCGGCTAAGATTAAAGAAGCATCAGAAAAAGGAGAAGTAGTTTCTATCAAACAAATAAAACCAATAATAGGCTGTGAGTTTTTTGTTTGCGAAAACCACTTAGATAAAACCAGAAAAGACAATGGATATCAAATAGTTTTTTTGGCAAAAAACAAAAATGGCTATCATAACCTAGCCAAATTATCATCTCACGCTTTTGTTGGTGGGTTTTATTATTTGCCAAGGATTGATAAAGAACTTGTTGAAAAATATAAAGAAGACCTCATAGTACTTACCGGAAATTTATATGGTGAAGTGCCAAGTAAAGTATTAAATGTAGGTGAAAATCAAGCAGAAGAGGCTTTATTGTGGTGGAAAGAACAATTTGGTGACGATTTGTATATTGAGCTAATGCGACATAATCAAGAAGACGAAAATAGGGTAAACACTATTTTAATTGAGTTTTCTAAAAAACATAATATAAAGTTGGTAGCCACTAATAATACTTACTACTGTAAAAAGGAGGATGCCAATGCACACGATATTTTACTCTGTGTAAAAGATGGCGAAAAGCAGGCCACGCCAATAGGAAGAGGTCGTGGCTATCGCTACGGATTGCCAAATCAAGAATATTATTTTAAGTCTTCTGATGAAATGAAATCTTTGTTTAAAGATATTCCTGAAGCTATAAGTAATATTCAAGAAATTGTTGATAAAGTTGAGGCTTACCAACTAGCACGCGAAGTTTTGTTGCCTGCTTTTAATATTCCTGATGAATTTAAAAATGAAGAAGATTTAGAAGATGGCGGTAAGCGAGGTGAAAATGCTTATTTGAGACACATTACTTACGAAGGAGCAAAAAAGCGTTATGGAGAAGAAATAGCTGATGAAATAAAAGAGCGCTTAGATTTTGAGTTAAGCGTAATAGAAAACACAGGATATCCAGGGTATTTTTTAATTGTTGAAGATTTTATACGCGAAGCTAGAAATATGAATGTTTCGGTTGGCCCAGGGCGTGGTTCGGCAGCAGGTTCGGTAGTGGCGTATTGCTTATGGATTACCAATATAGATCCGCTTAAATACGACTTGCTTTTTGAGCGCTTTTTAAATCCAGATCGTATAAGTATGCCCGATATTGATATCGATTTTGATGATGAAGGTAGAAGTCGGGTTATGGATTACGTAATAAAAAAATACGGCAGCAACCAAGTGGCACAAATTATTACCTATGGTACCATGGCTGCAAAATCAAGTATTCGTGATACAGCTCGTGTACTTGATTTACCACTTTTTGATGCCGATAGAATAGCTAAATTGATTCCAAATATGTCTAAACTCAATAAGATTTTTGGGTTAGATGAAAAAGAATTGAGTAGTAAATTTAGAGCAGAAGAACTTGAAAAAGTAAACCAACTTCTAAACATTTCAGAAGGGGACGATTTAGAGGCTGAAACCGTAAATACTGCCAGAATGCTGGAAGGATCGGTTCGTAATACTGGTATTCATGCCTGTGGAGTTATTATCACACCTGATGATATAACTAAATTCGTTCCTGTTGCCACAGCTAAGGACTCCAATTTATACGTCACCCAATTTGATAACTCGGTTGTTGAGGAAGCTGGACTTCTTAAAATGGACTTCTTAGGGTTAAAAACGTTGACCCTTATTAAAGATACTGTAAAAATCGTAAAAGCAAAACATGGTATTTTACTCGACCCAGATAATTTTCCGCTTGACGATGAAAAAACATATGAATTGTTTCAACGTGGTGAAACGGTTGGGGTTTTTCAATACGAATCGCCTGGGATGCAAAAACATCTCAAAGATTTAAAACCCACGGTTTTTGAAGATTTAATTGCGATGAATGCTCTGTATCGCCCCGGTCCAATGGAATATATCCCGAGTTTTGTCCGCAGAAAACATGGCGATGAGGATATTGATTATGATTTACCAGCTATGGAGGAATACCTCAAGGAAACCTATGGTATTACAGTGTATCAAGAGCAGGTAATGTTACTTTCCCAAAAACTTGCAGGATTTACAAAAGGTGAAGCAGATGTGCTTCGTAAGGCCATGGGTAAAAAGCAAATTGCTGTACTGGACAAAATGAAACCTAAGTTTATTCAGCAAGCAAGTGCCAATGGACATGATGCTAAAATTTTAGAAAAAGTATGGAAAGACTGGGAGGCTTTTGCGAGTTATGCATTTAATAAATCACACTCAACCTGTTATGCATGGATAGCATATCAAACGGCATATTTAAAAGCGCATTATCCGGCAGAATATATGGCAGCTGTATTGTCCAATAACATGAACGATATCAAACAGGTAACCTTCTTGATGGAAGAGTGTAAGCGTATGAAATTGGAGGTTTTAGGCCCCGATGTAAATGAATCATATTATAAGTTCTCTGTAAATAAAGATGGTGCTGTAAGGTTTGGCATGGGTGCCATTAAAGGTGTTGGTCATGGAGCTGTTATGACCATTGTGGAAAACCGTAAAAAAGATGGCTCCTACAAATCTATTTTTGATTTGGCTAAACGTATCGATTTACGTGCAGCCAATAAAAAAGCTTTCGAAAATTTAGCATTAGCCGGTGGTTTTGATGGTCTAGGAAATACCCATAGGGCTCAATATTTCCATGATGATGGTGATGGAATTACTTTTCTTGAGAAGGCCATTAAATATGGAGCTAAACACCAAGAAAATGAAAATTCAGCTCAAGTTAGTTTGTTCGGTGATGCCAGCGATGTGCAAATTGCAGAGCCCCAAGTACCACCATGTGAAGAATGGGGTACCATGGAAAAATTAGGTAAAGAGCGTGAGGTAGTTGGTATTTACATTTCTGGGCATCCACTAGATGATTTTAAAACTGAAATGCAAACGTTTTGTAATGCTACACTTGCTATGTTCAACGATTTGCAGCCTTATATAAACAGAGAACTCGTTTTTGGGGGAGTGGTTACCGATGTACAACATCGTGTGAGCAAACAAGGTAAAGGATGGGCTTTATTTACTGTTGAAGATTATACTGATAGTTATGAGTTTAGAATTTTTGGTGAAGAATACCTAAAGTTTAGGCATTTTTTAATGAAAAACAATTTTGTTTTTGTTAAAACATTTGTTCGTGAAGGATGGGTAAATAAGGATACGGGTAACAAAAGTGAGCCTAGGCTACAGTTTAATAATTTTCAATTGTTGCATGACGTTATGGAAAATTACGCAAAAAAACTCTCCATTCAGGTTGATATAAACGATTTGAACAATCAAAAAATTATTGCTTTAAAGGAGTTGTTGCACATGCACCCAGGTAATCAAGCGCTTCATTTTTTAGTTTATGATACCAAAGAAAAAATTAAATTAGCGATGATGAGTAGAAAACAAAAGGTAAAAGTGTGTCAGGAATTAATAAGTGAATTGGAGGCGCAGGATGTTAAGTTTAAGCTCAATTAACATTTGCTATATAAAATACATCGTTTTAAATAACCTCAAACAATATAGCTATAAGTAAAACAAATTGTTAGGTTGTAAGCTTTCGGAAAAAAAATGACTAATTTTGCATTAATAAATTATTAAAAAAACTTTTAAAATATAAATATTATGGCATTAGAAATAACAGATGCGATGTTTGAAGAAACGGTTTTAAAAAGTGATAAACCTGTTTTAGTTGATTTTTGGGCAGCTTGGTGCGGACCTTGTAGAATGGTAGGGCCAATTATTGAGGAAATAAGCAATGAGTATGAAGGTAAAGCTGTTGTTGGTAAGGTAGATGTTGATGCCAACCAAGAATTTGCTGCTAAATATGGGGTACGAAACATACCTACTGTTTTAGTATTTCAAAATGGTGAGGTTGTTGGCAGACAAGTTGGTGTAGCTCCAAAAAATACATACACTGATGCTATTGACTCGCTATTATAATAAATAAAGAAAAAGAAAGTTAAAAAGGTTTGCTGTAATGGCGAACCTTTTTTTATTTTAGATGACTTGAAAAAATATAGAAAATGAGTAAACCAATAAAAGTACAAGATGCTATAGATAGCAAACTAATTGAAGCACGTAAAGTGTTTTTGTGGGGGCAGGTAGATGATAAATCTGCAAAACACGTGATAGATAGATTATTGTATTTAGATACTTTAGAGACTAAAGATATCCACTTATACATTAATAGTCCAGGGGGTTATGTAACCTCTGGTTTTGCAATGTACGATTGCATAAAGTCATTAAAAAGTGATGTATCTACCATTTGTACAGGCTTAGCAGCTTCTATGGGGTCTATTTTATTATCTGTTGGCACAAAGGGAAAACGCTTTATTCAACCTAATGCCAGGGTCATGATTCATCAACCTAGTGGTGGAGCAAGAGGGCAGGCCAGTGATATTGAAATTACAGCTCAAGAGATAATAAAAACTAAAGAATTGAGCGCTAAAATTCTTGCAGAAAATTGCGGGCAAACCATTGAAAAGGTTATGAAAGATTTTAACCGAGACCATTGGATGGGTGCCGAAGAATCGATTAAATACGGAATAGTAGATAAAATAATTTAAGCACACCGAATCTTAATTTTGTGGATCTTCAAAATGAACTTAATAAAGCAGAGGGCTTTAAAAACTTAGAACTTCTTGCAAAACAAGTAGTTGAAGGTTTTATAGCTGGTATTCACAAAAGTCCGTTTCATGGATTTTCAGCAGAATTTGCTGAGCATAAAATTTATAATCAAGGAGAAAGCACACGTCATATAGATTGGAAGCTATTTGCAAAAACCGATAAGCTATACACCAAGCGATATGATGATGAAACTAATTTACGTTGCCATATCATTTTAGATAATAGTAGCTCGATGCATTATCCTAAAATGGACAGGTTTTCCATTGATAATTTGAATAAAATTGGATTCTCTGTTTTGGCGGCGGCCTCTTTAATGCATATTTTAAAAAGGCAGCGTGATGCAGTTGGATTGAGCATTTATAGTGATAATTATGATTATTATGCACCCGAAAAAGGTAGTGAGCGCCACCATCAAATGTTGTTGAATCATTTAAGTGGTGCAGTTGTTTCAAAACCTGTTAATAAACAAACCGAAACCTATAGGTATTTACATGAGATAGCTGAAAAAATTCACAAGCGCTCAATGATTTTTTTGTTTACTGATATGTTTCAAACAGTTGAAGATGATACAAAAATTTTTGAAGCATTACGCCACCTGAAATATAACAAACATGAAGTTATTTTATTTCATGTATTTGATAAAGAAAAAGAATTTAAGTTCAATTTTGATAATGCACCAAAACGTTTTGTAGATGTTGAAACAGGAGAATATATTAATCTTTATGCCGATTCAATAAAGGATAATTATAAAAACGCAGTAGATGATTATTTTAACACATTACAATTAAAGTGTGCACAGTACAAAATAAAGTATGTTCAGGCAGATATTAACAAAGACTTTAATAATATACTTACTACTTATATGGAAGAGCGTCAAAAATTTATTTAGATAAAAATTTATACAAAAAAGACAAAAAAACATTTGAGATATAAAAAAAGGCGTGTATATTTGCAACCGCAATAAAGCAACGGTCTGGTAGTTCAGTTGGTTAGAATGTCGCCCTGTCACGGCGAAGGTCGCGGGTTCGAGTCCCGTCCAGACCGCTTAGTAAAAGATCAAATTAAAGTAAAAACCCACTAAATCATATATTTAGTGGGTTTTTTTGTTTTTTAGGCAATCAGTTAAAACAATATTTTTTAACTTTAAAAGTTCACAAATCGTCAACATGATTATGTAATCGTCAACAGTTTGCGAATTATCCTAAATTTGACTTACCTCACATAGTTGATTTGACTTTCGTTTGAAAAATGTTTAATACTTTAAAAACGACAACTATGCGCAGCTCAACATCATTTTTCAATTCTATTTTGGATTTATACCAAACGTGCCAAGAATAAACAGACCAATATTTATGCTAGAATTACATTGAACGGGAAAAAAGTAATGTTAGTTTAAAGCAAAAAGTTAATGTAGATGCCTGGGACGCCAATAATCAAAAAATGAAGGGTTCTGGAGTTGTTGCCAAGCAATTGAACTTAGAGTTGGCCGAAATTAAATCGGATATCCTAAAGTGTTATCGTGAAATAAAACAGGAACTAAGGGTGCTGAGCTTTGGTTGACGCCTTTGATAGCTTAAAAGTTGTTCTTTTGATATTTTTCTTAATACTTCCAATATTCTTTCGTAATTTGCAGTTAAGTTGTTTATCGTTAATGTTTTATCGATAAAACAATTTACTGATTATCAGCAAGATGAACAACTTTTTTATTTTAAATCATAATGCACAACGTTTACATTATTATTTTTCATTTAAAATGTCATTAACTTTTAAAAAAAGGCTTAGTAAATATATTTACTTCTTTATAATTTTTTATAACTCAATATTTGCTCAAATATCAAATACTCCTGGAATTCCCTTTATTAAAAATTTTACAGAGCTAGAAACAAAAAGCAATTTAACAATTCACGACATTTCACAAGGAAGAGATGGTGAAATGTATTTTGCTACCCCTGGAGCTCTATTAGTATTTGATGGTATTCGTTGGAAAAAATATAGTTATGGTGTAGAATCAGATTTGCGATCTGTTTTTTACAAAGATGATAAGCATATATACACAGGAGGACATGGAGGTTTTGGTTATTGGTCTAAAAACAGCAAAGGTGTTTTGGAGTATAATAGTTTGTTTTTTAAGCAACCAAAAAATGATGATACGTTATTACCCATTTTTTATAAAATAGTTGAAATTAATGGCAAGATTTTGTTTCAAACTTGGCAACAAATATATATTTATGATCCCAAAACGTCTGCTATAGAATCAATCGGAGCTATAAGAGGGTTCAATGAGTTATTTTCATCAGAAAATCGGGCTTTTATTCAAGACTCTGGAGCCTTATTTGAAATCAAGGACAAAGAATTAATATTAATTAATGATACTAATTCTGAGCAATTACATATTGTTGAGGTATTTGTAAAATCTCCTAATACGTTATTGATTATAACAAAAAACAAAGGATTTTGGACTATAAATAACGGCACGTTAAGAAAAAATAACTGGGAAGCAAATGCTGTTTTAGAAAAGCATTTAGTAAATGATGTAAAAGAATTTGAAGATAATAAACTTGTTATTGGTACAGTAAGAGGGGGGCTTTATATCGTTTCTACAGAAGGCGAAATTATTTTACATTTAGATAAAAGCGATGGCATTTCTAATAACTCTATTAGAAAGGTTTTTACGGATGCAAATAATAACTTATGGGTAGGTATGGATAATGGGTTAAGTTATGCCCAAACAAAAAGTAATACAAATTATCTATTAGATGTTGAAGGTGAGTTTGGAACGGTATATACAAGTTTTTTAAAGGATTCTTTATTGTATCTGGGAACGAATCAAGGTTTATTCGTTAAAAACTGGGGAAATCAAAAATCAATTCCAAAACTAATAGATAAAGATGTAGGTCAAATTTGGGCTATTGATGAGGTAGGTGGTCAAATTTTAGTTGGGTCGCATGAAGGAATATCAATAGTTAAAAATAAGAAATTAGAAACCTTACATATAGATGGAGGAGCTTGGATATTTAGAAAACACCCAAGACATAATGACTTAATATATGTTGGGTTTTATTCTGGAATTAGTGTGTTCAAGCGTATAAATAACGAATGGGTGTTTATTACCAAATGGCAAAACTACGGTGAATCCTCTCGTTTTATGGAGTTTGATAAGTATGGGTTTTTATGGGTAGCACATCCTTCTAAGGGATATTATAGGTTAGAATTGTCTGATGATGGGCAGAACCTTCGCAAAGTAGAGTTTTATGGTATTGATAATCAATTTGTAGATACCTACGCTTATTTAAGTAAAATTGATAACGATATTGTATTTCATAACCCAAAGGGTTTTTTTAATTATGATCCCATTGATAATACTTTTGTAACCGCAAATTATATATCTAAGGTTTTTAAAGATTTAAAAGATGTAAATGTTATTACTCAAAATGAAAATATTTTTTGGTACTCAACCCCTAAATCTTTAGGGTATATATTACGTAATGGGAATAAATTTGCAACTATAAATCAACCTTTTTACTCAATAAGGAATAAACATTTAAATGATTTTAATAGGTTCAGTAAATTAAATGATTCAGTTTATGGAATAGGTTTTAAAGAAGGCATGCTTTTTCATACTATTAATAAACAAGATGTTGGGAATGCAGTTAATATGCCTATAGAAATAAGCTTTATTCGCTTAATAGGAACATCTGATACCATTTTAGCTCCAATTAATAATGAAAAAGAATTAGAAATACCATATAAAAACAATTTTATAAAAATCGGTTTGGCTTTTCCCAAAACACCTTTGTCTAGTTCTCAAAAGATTCAATATAGGCTAAAAGGACATTCAGATGATTGGTCAAAATGGGATTATATATCTGAGTTAAGTTTTCCAGGGCTTTCATCAGGGAATTATCTATTAGAGCTGCGTTCTGGAGGAGAAAATCAAATGTTCTCAACTACTATTGCCAGAGCCTTTTATGTAAGGCCTCCATGGTATTTAACAAATATGGCCTTTATTATATATGCACTTTTCATATTGCTCCTTAATATGTTATATAGAAGCTATTTTAAGGCAAAATCTAAAAAGCAAATAGCAGCTTTAAAAAAAGAAGAAGCAGAAAAAAGACAGCAACAAGAAGATAAATTTAAATTAGATAGATTAGAAGCCGAAAGAAAAATGCTTAAACTAAAAGAAGAAAATTTAAGCTTTGAAATAAAAAAGAAGAATTCTGAGCTAGCGTCTTCTACATTAAATAATATTAAAAAGAATGAACTACTTACCGAATTAATTAAAGATATTAAAAAGATTGACGAAGATATTTTAAATAGTTCCCTGCGTTCTCCTATCAAAAAAGTAATTAAGAAAATAAACAATCACTTAGTTGATAAAGATGATTGGCTTACTTTTGAACTTCATTTTAGAAATGCACATACCGACTTTTTTGATAAACTAAGAGAAAAGCACCCATATTTATCTTCAAACGAAATTAAATTAAGTGCTTACCTTAAACTTAATTTGTCTTCAAAAGAAATCGCTTCTTTAATGAATATATCCTTAAGAAGCGTAGAACAATCCCGTTGGCGTCTTCGTAAAAAACTCAATTTACCTAAAGATTCTAGCTTGGTAAATTATATTCAATCCTTTTGAGTTTTATTTTTTAAATATCACAAAATCAGTTGTTTAATATATTTTCGTAGAGGTTTTGTAGAGTGATCTACATGCTATATTGAAGGTTTTGTAGGTGTAATTTTTTAGTGTTATTCTCTTGTTTATTAAATATTTGTTACGGTTAAAAGCCTGTATATCTTCTTTTTACAGGTAATGACTGTAATTAATTAAAACTAAAATAAGATGAAAAAAATTACACTACTATTATTATTGATGGGCTCAACTTTAGGTTTTGCTCAAAACTTATTTACAGATGGAACTTTTGATAATCCATCGGCTTGGACGGTTATCCAACAAAATGGGAATAATAATGCAACAGCGGTTATTGCTGGCGGCGTAGCTACATTTGATGATGTTGCTCAAGGTGCTTGGGGAAGCGAAGGTCATGTTGCCATTTACAAAGCATTTACCGTTCCAACAACTGGTTGGTATCAGTTTGATGCAGATGTTACTACAAATGGTGTTAACGAACATTGGTTTGAAGTTCATATTGGTACTGCAGTTCCTGTAGATGGGACAGAGTATAATGCAACAAAAATATTAACTCTTCACTCTTGGGAGTGTGGAGCTACAACAAATACATATTCTGGTTCTATGATTGCTACAGGTTGTCAAGGTTTAGATGGAAAGATTCAGTTAGATGCTGGTACTACCTATTACTATCTTGTTAGAACTGGCGGAATAACTTGGGGTACTGGAGTAATATTAGACAATATAACATTAGTTTCAGCAGATCCACCACCAGCACCAATTACAGACTTAACGGTAGATTTTGAAACAGCAACAGAATTTGGCGCCGCTGATGGCGGTACATATACTGATCTAGTAGCAAACACGGTTACAGATGGAATTAATTCAAGTGCATTTGTTGGACAAATATCAGACTGTAATGCTACTTGGTGGACTCATGCTTTCCTAAATACCACTGGTTTTGATTTATCGTCTGGCGATAGAGGTTTTTCATTAATGGTAAAAGGTGATCGTGCAACTCCTATCTTTTTAAAGCTTCAAGTAGGAGATGATTACAATACTAATCATGAAATTAATGGTCAAGAATATACAACACCAGGTGTTTGGCAAAAAATTACATGGGATTTATCTGAATATACAACCAGTGACAGATCTAGACTTGTTTTATTTTTTGATATTCAAAGCGACATTAACACAGGAGGTTCTACTGATACATTCCAATTTGATAATTTAGTATTTGGAGAATATGCTACACTTAGTTCTAAAGATTTTACCATTGAAGGTTTAGCTATATATCCCAATCCTACAATCGATACTTGGAATATTTCCAATAAAAGTCAAGCAATTAATTCAATAGAGGTATTTAACATATTAGGTAAAAGGGTACTTGCTTTGCGTCCAATTGGTTTATCGGCTGAAGTTGATGCCTCAAACTTAAATCCCGGTATTTATATTGCCAAAATTAGTACAGAATTAGGAACACAAACTAAAAAGTTGATTAAAAATTAAACATAAATAACATGCTTTTTAAGACTAGTAGAGGGTGTGATCACACCCTCTACTAGTCTTAGTAAATACATTACTAATGGTTCAAAAATTTAAACTAAACTAAATTATATGAAGAAGACAATGTTTTTTAATTCTTTGAAAGAGAGGGGAAAAACCCCTATCATAACTTTAGCATTATTTCTATGCTTTAATTTGATTGGAATGGCTCAAGGTCAAGTTACAGGTAAAGTGACTGATAAAGCCAATTTGCCTTTACCAGGTGCAAATATTATTATTAAAGGATCAAGTACTGGGACACAAACAGACTTTGATGGAAATTTTTCTATCGAAACTGTTTCAGGAGATGTATTAGTCGTTTCATACCTTGGTTATGTTACCCAAGAAATATCAATAACTAATCAAGCTAGTTTAGCAATTAAGCTTGTAGAGGACACTAATAACTTAGACGAAGTAGTGGTGGTTGGTTATGGAAGTAAATCTAAAACCAAGCTTATTTCGGCGGTATCTACAATTGATGAAGAAACTTTAAAAAAACAACCAGTTCCTAATGTAAGTAATGCCCTTGAAGGGTTAGCATCTGGGCTTTTTGTTCAGCAAAGTTCGGGTGAACCTGGATTTAGCTATTCTAGTTTCGAAGTTAGAAATTTTGGAAGTGCTTTGGTTATAGTTGATGGAGCTCCTGGAGATTTAAATCAGTTAGACCCTAACGAAATTGAAAGTATTTCGGTACTTAAAGATGCTGCAGCTGCAGCTGTATATGGTGTAAAAGGGGGTAATGGAGTTGTGTTGATAACCACAAGAAAGGGAAGAATAGGGAAGCCTAAACTTTCATACAGTAATCAATTTACTTATACCTCTTTTACCTCATATCCTGAATTTTTAAGTTCAGGAGATCGTGCAGAAATATTAAACGAAGGTTTAAGAAATGCAGGTCAAAGTCAATTTTTTACAGATGAAGAAGTTAATCTATTTCGTTCTGGAGCAGACCCTATAAACTACCCTAATACAGATTGGCGAGATTTGGTTTTAAAAGATTGGGGATTTCAACAACAACATAACTTGCACTTATCAGGTGGTACAGAAAAAGTTAATTATTTCGTGTCTGCTGGATATGTAGACCAAGGCTCTAATTATACAGAAGATGTATTGTCTTTTCAACGCTATAACTTACGTGCAAATATAGACGCTGAGATTACGGATAACTTAAAACTTACTGTAAATATGGGTGCCCGTAGACAATTAAATGAAGCTCCTGGGTATTCAGCATACGACATATTTAGAGAATTAAGTAGATCATTACCTTCAGATTTAGCATATTATCCAGATGGCACACCAGCCAGACCAAGTACGACTCCTAATCACGTCGTTGAAGGCATAAGAGATTTTAATGCGGGTTATTTTAGGGCAAGAAATAATAATTTTGATGCAAAAATTGCTTTAGAATGGGATGTTAAGCAAATAAAAGGCCTTAAGTTAAAGTCTTATGCTTCAATTGTTTACAATAATTATTTTAATAAAGACTGGAGAAAAAGCTTCGACCTTTTTACATTAAACAGGCAAACTGGTAACTACGATGTGTTTAGATCTACACCTCCAGGTTCTCCTAGCGAAACAAGACTATCCCAAAGTACTAATTATAGTAATCATTATGTATTACAAGAATCTATCAACTATGAGCGTACTTTTGGAGACCACAATGTATCCGGATTATTATTAGCAGAAATACAAAAAGTGCAAGGGCAGGATTTTAATGCCAGCCGTCAAGATTTTCAATCAACAGCAATCGATCAATTATTTGCTGGATCTTTACAAAATCAATTGGCAAATGGTGGTGAATTTCGCGAAAATCGTCTTGGATTTGTAGGCAGATTTAATTATGATTATAAATCAAAATATTTTATTGAATCGACTTATAGATATGATGGGTCTTCAAGATTTGCTCCTGGAAATGAGTTTGGTTTATTTCCATCTATGTCATTAGGTTGGAGGTTATCAGAAGAGAACTTTTTTCAGCCTTTAAAAAACACAATCTCTAATTTAAAATTAAGAGCCTCTATCGGTACAGCAGGTAACGATAATACTTCTGCATATCAATGGTTAAGTGGGTTTAATTATAATCTCTTTTATGTAATAAATGATACATCTATCCCAACAATTGATAATACTGCGTTACCTAATAGAAATATTACTTGGGAGACCAATACAACATATGATGTCGGGTTGGATATTGATTTATTTAATAGTGAACTTAAATTTTCTGCAGATTATTTTTTCAGAAAAAGAGAAGATGTTATCGCAGGTGCTAATGCAAGTATTCCTAGTACATTAGGTGTTGCGTTAGCGGCACAAAATTTCTACGAGTTTTCAAATGAAGGTTTTGAGTTTTCAATTGATTATAAAAAGCAGCTAAACGATAATTTAAAAATTAATGCTTTACTTAATTTCTCAAAGTCTAGAGAAAAAGCGGTCTTCATTGATGAAACACTTCAGGAAGATCCTTTTATGAGAGCTAATTTAACCGAAACTGGAGGTTTTACAGGTTTGCGAAGAGGTTATATTTCTGACGGTTTATTTCAAAGTCAGGATGAGATAGACCAATGGGCTATACAAGATAATAATGGTAATACAAGTATCCAACCCGGAGATGTAAAATATATAGATTTAAATGATGATGGTATTATTGATGTAAAAGACCAAAAAGTATTTGGTAATGGAAGTAAGCCTGCCATTAACTACTCTCTAAATTTAGGAGCAGAGTATAAGAATTTTGCTTTGTCGGTTTTATTAACAGGTGCAGCTGGGTATGATATTTATTTAGATGGTGAAGCCCAAGCTCCTTTGCGAAATGGATTTAACGGATATGACTACCAATTTGATTATTGGACACCAACTAATACTGGTGCTGCATTTCCTAGAATAACAAATGGCGGGTTTAATGACAACAACTACAGATATTCTGATTTTTGGCTAAGAAATGGTAAACACATACGTTTTAAAAACATTAACCTTAGCTATACATTCCCAAAGCGTAAAGACAACGCAACGTTTGATGAAATAAAATTATTCTGTACAGGGTATAATTTGTTTGTAATCAAAGATTTCAAAGAAGATTTTGATCCGCAATTGGGTTCAGGACTTGGCTGGTACTATCCGCAAACAAAATCTATAACTTTTGGTGTTAATGTATCACTCTAAAAAAAAATATGATGAAAAAATTCAAATTAATATTAGCAATACTAGCGGTTACTTTTACCGTATCGTGTGGTGACGATTTCCTAAATGAACCACCTTTAGACAGAATTACTGAAAATGACGTGTGGAACGATAAAAACCTAATGGATGCCTATCTCTTTAAAATTTATGATAGAATGCCATGGGATTATTTAGAGGACTTCTGGGGGGTTGGTGGTTCGCATCGCGATGCGCTATCCGATTTGGCAAGGGGAACATATTCTTGGACGGCATTGAATAATACTTTTAGACCAGGAAACTGGGGGACTTCAAATAATACGTGGCCTATCGATTGGTGGGGATATGATGTTTTATGGAAAATAAATTATGCCATAGAAAATATAGAGCAAGCCTCTACAAGTGTTTTAACCACACAAGAGCAAAATCAACGCTTAGGAGAATTATATTTTTTACGAGCATATAGTTATTTTGAGTTGGTAAAACGTTACGGTGGCGTTCCAATTATCCTTGAGGCACAAAACCCAGACATTACACCACAGGAAGAGCTATTCTCGCCAAGAAATACAGAGAAAGAAGTGTATGACCAGATTCTTACAGATACGCAGGCAGCATTTGATTTACTTC
The DNA here is from genome assembly GCA_049451635.1 of Tamlana sp. Classification (GTDB taxonomy): domain Bacteria; phylum Bacteroidota; class Bacteroidia; order Flavobacteriales; family Flavobacteriaceae; genus JBMTVT01. Next base: position 30,872 of record JBMTVT010000024.1, read on the forward strand.
CAGACAGATGGAACGATCAAAGAGGAAGAGCTCCAAAATGGGCAGCAAAAGCACTAGAATCAAGAGCAGCTTTATATGCAGGCAGTATTGCTAAGTATGGCACTGTGCAGTTAGAGGGGTTGGTTGGTATTCCAACATCAGATGCAGATGGTTATTACCAATTAGCATTGGCGGCATCTCAAAAGATAATCCATGAAGCTGGGTATGCATTATTTAATAATTATTCAGACCCAAGTGAGAATTATGCTAACCTTTTTCTTGATGAAACTTATGATGAAACCATCTTTAAAAAAATATGGATACCTTATGAAAAAGGCCATTCTTACGATTTACATAATGTGCCCTATAGCTATAGAGTAGATTGGAGTGGAAGTATGTCACCTACAAAACAACTTTTAGATAGCTATGAAATGTTAGATACAGGACTTTTACCTAGCGAGGCCGGTTCCGGTTATGACGAAAATAATCCTTTTGAAAATCGAGACCCAAGAATGAAAGGCACATTATTGACCAACAACGATATTTTTCAAGGTTTACCAGTTGAGTTATGGTACGGTACTGAAAAAAATGGTGTAATTGACACAGACCGTGGCACAGGTGTTGGTAAAGATGGCTTGGGTATTCATCCAGATGCAACAAAAACAGGCTTTTACATTAGAAAACATTTAGAAAAAGGAAGTGCACCACTTTTTACAAAAGAGTACTATTCAGGTACAGACTGTATCATATTCAGACTTGGTGAAATGTATCTTAATGCTGCAGAAGCAGCCATAGAATTAAATATGGAAGGTGCTGCTAGAGACTATATAGAGCCCATTAGAATAAGAGCAGGATTGCAACAAAATCTTCGTTTAGAGCCATATTCAGGAACAGATTTAAGAGACAGAATACGTAATGAAAGAAAACTTGAAATGGCATTTGAAGACCAACGCTATTGGGACGTTAAAAGATGGCGTATAGCCACAGAAGCTTTAAGCATTCAAGTAGAAGGTTTAAAGATATTAAGACATATTGATGGTTTTGGAAATGAAACTTTTACCTATGAAACATTTGATGCTGAAGCAACAAAAATGGACTTTTCTGAACGTCATTACTACTTGCCTATTGGTCAAGGTAGAAGAAATAATAATAACAAACTTATAGAGAATCCGCTTTACGATTAAAATTATAAAAAAATAAACAGATGAAAACAATACAATTTTTAAGCAGGTTTTTAATGCTAGGAATTATTTTAATTTCTACAGGCTGTGCTGATGATGATAAATTTGTAGCTTATGTGCCTACAAGCGAAGACGCAGCATTTTCGTTTACATTTAATGAAGAAAATCCAAATGAAGTCATATTTACTCCGAACACACAGGTTAAAACTTGGTATGTACATTGGGACTTCGGGGATAATTCTTCATCAGAAGACTATGAAACGCGTAAAATATTTTTAAGAAAGGGTGAATATGATGTGAGATTTAAAATTTTTACAGATGGAGGTGTTGCAGAATCTATACAAACTATAATAATAAATCAAGATTTCCAAGGACCTAATATTTTGTTAAACGGAGAATTTAATGGAGGTGATGAGTGGATTATTTTACCTATTTCAGGTGGTGTTGATGTAAACTTTACAGGAGATAAAGCCGTATGGACAGGTGGAAGTTGGGGACAAGAAGGGATCTATCAACCAGTGCATGTCGAAGCAAATGTACCTTACCAAATTGATATGGAAGTATCAGGAGGCGGGCTAACAGATTCTTGGTATGAAGTTTATATTGGATCTAAAATTCCAGTAGAAGGACAAGATTATACCGATGGAGGTATTCGATTGGGATTGAATACATGGGCAGGATGTGGTAAAGAGCCTTTTGATGGCCAGTTTACTGAAATTAGCTGTGTTGGCGAAGGTGGAGGATTAGTTGAGTTCAATACCACAGGCACTGTATATTTTGTTATTAGAGGTGGTGGAAGTAGTTATAATGACGGTCTATCTTTGGATAACGTTACTATGACGCCGTTGCTACCTGGCATTGATAGAATGGATCCTTTATTTCCTCCTA
>JBMTVT010000025.1:0-32351 GCA_049451635.1 Tamlana sp.
TCCCCCGACCTCCGGGTTATGAATCCGACGCTCTAACCAACTGAGCTACCTCGCCTAATTTAAGGCTGCAAATATAAAAACAATATTATTGTAAGCAAACAATAGTAACGGAAAATATTCTTAAAAATAGTTGCTATACTTATCAATTAATGTATATATTAGGCATCATTAAAATTTCAAAAACACTTATGGACGATAAAATTAAATTTGATATTGAATTTCCAATACATGCTTCACCTCAATTATTATATCAATACATATCGACACCATCTGGTTTGTCTGAATGGTTTTCAGACAATGTGAATTCTCGTGGAGAACTATTTACGTTTATATGGGATGATAGTGAGGAGCAAGCAAAATTACTTAACAAAAAAAGTGGGGAACGTGTTAAATTTAGATGGTTAGAGGATGAAGAGGATGAGCTAACAACCTATTTTGAAATAAGGATACAAGTTGATGAAATCACTAAAGATGTATCATTAATTGTTACCGATTTTGCTGATGAAGATGAACTTGATGAAGCCAAAATGCTATGGGAAAACCAAATTTCAAGTCTCAAGCAAGTATTGGGTTCAGCTTAAGATTAAATAGTATATTTAAATTATATTTGTCCCGCTTTTAAATTTAAAGCGGGATTTTTTATGACAAATTTTAACGGTGCACTTTCTGGAGAAACTAATATAATATCATCTGAAAACAGAGGCTATAATTATGGTGATGCCCTTTTTGAAACTATAAAAACCACCCATGGTAAAGTGTTGTTTTGGGAAGACCATTATTTTAGATTAATGGCCTCAATGCGTATTATGCGAATGGAAATACCCATGAATTTCACCATGGAATTTTTAGAAGATGAAATTTATAAAACACTAGAAGCTAATCAATTACTAAACTCCTCTGCGCGTATAAAATTAATGGTTTTTAGAAATGAAGGTGGTTTCTATACTCCAAATACTAATGAGGTTTCTTTTGTAATTTCTGTAAAACTAATTCAAAATGATTTCTATCTTTTAAATGAGGATTTTTACGAAGTTGATTTATTTAAAGATTACTATATATCACCAAGTTTATTATCAACATTAAAAACAAATAACAAGGCGCTCAATGTTGTTGGTAGTATTTTTGCCAAAGAAAATGATTTAAATAATTGTTTGCTTTTAAATACCAATAAACATGTTGTTGAAGCACTGAATGGAAATATTTTTTTGGTAAATGGAAATACTATTAAAACACCGCCCATAAGCGATGGATGCCTAAAGGGCGTTATGCGAACACAACTTATGCAAATTATTAAAAAGCTGCCTGAATACTTATTGGTAGAAGAATCTATTTCTCCATTTGAACTACAAAAGGCTGATGAATTGTTTATTACAAACGTAGTAACTGGCATTCAGCCAATAAGTAAATACAGAAAAAAAGTTTATACTAAAAAAGTTTCAAAAGTATTGCTTCAAAAATTGAATGTTAAGCTTAGAATGAATTAATTGTAGCTAGGATTTTCTGGAGCGTTTGACCAAATACTGTATTCACCACCAAACTCAAGCATTTTTTCTTTCCAGAAAGATTCATAGTCTTTTTCTATGATGTTCTTTTTATAGATATTTTCGGAAACTACCCAAGAATTTGATTTTAGCTCATTTTCTAATTGGCTAGCGTCCCAACCAGAATACCCAAGAAAAAAGCGAATATCATTTTCTTTTATGGTATTGTCTTTAATAAGTTCAGCGACTTTGGTGAAATCGCCACCCCAATAAAGACCTAATGATATTTTAATACTATCAGGAATCAATTTGGGTATTTTATGAATAAAATATAAATTATCCTGTTCTACAGGACCACCGTTGTATACTCTAAATTCTGCTTCCACTTCTGGAATTAGATCGTTTATAGTATAATCTAAAGGTTTGTTTAAAATGAAACCTATTGAGCCTTCTTCAGTATGGTCGGCTAACAAAACAATAGAACGATTGAAAGAAACATCGCCAATTATTGCAGGTTCGGCTATTAATAAATCTCCTTTTTTGGGCTTATCTGTCACCATATTTTTAAGGTATTAGTAACTAAATCTAATATTTATTTATTAAAAAAGCAACTGTTTAGTGTAGATATAAAAAAAAGCCTTCAAAAAAATGAAGGCTTTTCACTATTTGGTTACAATAGTAATTAGTTTACTGCATTTGATAAATCAGATCCAGCTTTAAACTTTACAACTTTTTTAGCTTTTATTTTGATAGTTTGTCCGGTTTGTGGATTTCTACCTTCTCTAGCAGCTCTTTTAGAAACTGACCAAGAACCAAAACCTACAAGAGAAACTCTGTTTCCTTTTTGTAAAGCCCCTTCAATTTCAATTAAAGCACATTCTAAGGCTTTTTTTGCAGCAGCTTTAGTGATTCCTGCGTGTTCTGCCATTGCGTCGATTAAATCTGTTTTGTTCATAATATAAAAATTTAATTATTAATAAAATTGGTTAAACATTTTTGTTAAATCCTCTACAAATTTATACGGATTATGCAATCATGCAAGTAATGGCAAGGAAAACACCTAGTATTGTTGATAACTTCGTGCTTTTGTTAATAAAGAAGAGGTGTTTTATCGGATATTTTAAAATCTCAATATGATAGGGGTTTACAGCATTTTTGCATTTCTGGCAAATGTGTATCCATTTAAAAGCGATTTGATGTCCATAGAACGCTTTCCCGGAAGCTTAATTTCTTTAATCTTTATATACCCTTTTTTTACGGCAACTTTCAATTCTTTTTTGGTTGAAACGATAGAACCTATGTCTTGTGAATGATTTGAGAGCTCCTTTTCGACCTCATAAATTTTTACATCTAATAATTGTTTGTCACCATTAATTAGAGTACACCATGCGGCAGGGTAAGGGCTCAATCCTCTGATTTTGTTGTAAATGTTCTCTAAAGTATCGTTCCAATCTATCTTACAATTGTCTCTATTTAGCTTGTAAGCAGTTTTAATGTTTTTTGTTTCTTTTTGTGGAGTGGTTTTAACATCACCTTTTTCAATTAATGAGACAGTTTTTAAAACTAATTTGCTGCCTATATCCATTAATTTGTCATGAAGGCTTCCAGCATTTTCATCAGGGTCTATCTTTACTTCTTTTTGGAGAATCATATCACCAGTGTCAATTTTGTCATCAATAAAAAAAGTAGAAACACCCGTTTTGGTTTCACCGTTTATAATGGCCCAATTTATAGGAGCTGCACCACGGTAATTGGGTAGTAAAGAGGCGTGTAGATTAAACGTTCCATATTTCGGCATTTGCCAAACTGCTCTAGGAAGCATTCTAAAAGCTACGACAATTTGTAGGTTAGCATTTAGGGCTTTTAGCTCACTTAAAAAGTTTAGGCTTTTTAAATTGCTTGGTTGTAAGACATTTAGGTTTTTGGATTTAGCAAATTGCTTTACGGCACTCTCATGAAGTTTTTGCCCACGACCAGCAGGCTTATCTGGTGCTGTAATAACACCGGCAATATTATAGCTATTTTCTACTAATGTTTTTAAAGTGGCAACTGCAAAATCTGGTGTGCCCATAAATACAATTCTTAATTTTTTACTCATAAATGACTTAATTTATAGGTGTTTGTGGGTGTTATGGTTATAATGTTATGTTCCAATAACAATTTTAAAACAGTTTTTAAATTGGCTTCTGAACAATTTATTACTGAAACCATTTCTCTTGAAGAGCAATCGCCATTTTCTAAGAGTTCAATAACTTGGTTTTTAATAGTTTTTATATCTAATGATTTTTCAGGTGATTTGGTTTTGCTGCAAACCGAACAAATACCACAAGGTTTGGTTTCTTTTTCACCAAAATAGGCGAGTAGTTGCATGCTTTTACAAACTGAATCGTTTTCAATATAATCTAGCATAGCCCTTACCTGTTGCTGTTTTAATTTATTTTGCTGCTTTATAATGCTCGAAACCCTATTAATGGTTTTATCGTCTTCTCTTCGCTCTATAAAAGTTATTTGCGCATCAGTTTTGGATAAATTTAAGGTAATAATGGTATCATTATTCAATTGTTGTAATGTATTCAACAATTTACTTTCGGTTACTGAAGCCTTTTCTGAGATTTTACCCAAATCAATTTTAGTAACATGATCAAAAATACCCCCATATAAACGTAAAATAGATTTTACAATGATATTGTAATCTTGGTGAGTTTCTAGATAATTAAAAAGTGTATTATTTGACACTGTAAATTGAATGGTAACCTTATTTTTAAATTGTTTTGACAGACTAATAATACTGTTTCTGTCTAACAATAATAAGGCGTTATAGCATAAAATAGAACTAAAATTGTAGGTCTTGCAAAATGTATTGAAATCAAAATCAAACGTAAGGTATGCACCTTCACCGTAGGATATCTGGAAATAGTTGCACAACTTTCTGTAAACTTGTTTTACAAAATCTACCGTTGGTAAAACCTTTAAAAATTGGTTTTTTACCAACACTTCATCACTATTGTTTTTTAAAATAATTGCAAAAGCCTTTTCTCCATTTCGTCCTGCACGACCAGCTTCTTGAAAATAACTCTCAATACTTTCGGGTAAGTTCAAATGAATAACTGTTTTAACATCAGGTTTATCAATGCCCATACCAAAGGCATTGGTGGCAACCATAACTTGTTTTTGGTTGTTTAACCACGCTGTCATGTTTGCATCTTTTTCTGGGTTTGAAAGCCCTCCGTGATAATGGGTAGCAGTAATGTTTTTAGATTTTAGGAACCCCGATACTTCTTGGGTTAGCTTTCTATTTCTAACATAAGCAATTGAAGGTTTGTTATATTTTTTTAAAATGCTTTCTAGTTTATAATGTTTGTCGTTCTCATGTAACACTAAATATGCCAAATTATCTCTGGAAAAGGATTGTTTAAATATTTTAGGTTGAATAAAATCCAGCTCACGAATGATATCATCTACAACTTTTGGTCTTGCTGAAGCGGTTAAGGCCACAATATTTATAGATGGTTGCAATTCCCTTAGTAATGTTATGTTTTTGTATGCAGGTCTAAAATCGCTACCCCATTGTGATATGCAATGGGCTTCATCAACAGCAATTAAGTTTACGTTCATCTGCTTAATTCTGTCTTGAACAAGTTCTTGTTGTAATCGTTCTGGCGAAAGGTATAAAAATTTATAGTTCCCATAAATACAGTTATCCAAAAGGGTATCTAATTCACTATAACTTATACCGCTTGTAATGGATATAGCTTTAATGCCCTTATCCTTTAATTGTTTTACTTGGTCTTTCATAAGAGCAATTAATGGAGAGATGACAATACAAATACCTTCTTTGGCTAAAGCAGGAATTTGAAAACATAAAGATTTGCCTCCACCCGTTGGTAATAAAACAAAGGTATCTTCACCAGCAATAACGGCATTAATAATAGACTCTTGCTCAGGTCTAAATGAAGTAAAACCCCAATAACGCTCAAGTATGTTTATTGGGTGGTCCATTTATATACTTAAATTATTCAAAATGAAATCAGTTCGATTTTCTAAACTTCCAAAGGGAACTTCATAAATATTATAGCCATAACTAGTATACACAAGTTTTAAAAATTCATGAATTTTAACAGCTTCGCTAAAAGTTTCAAATCTTTCGTTATCGGATTTGTAAATAGCTTCCCATGGTGGTAATATAAAAACCTGTGTGTATTTATACTCTAAGCAAGCTTTATCAAATGAGTTTCCATAATCTTGTTTGAAAAATTTCATGTAGGCTAAAACATCTGGAATACCGCGATCAAAAAAACATAATTGAGAAGTTATTGAATTGGCTTCAATAAATTGCTCAACACGGCCATTTAATAACTTAAGATTAAACTCCATTGGGTCTTTAACAAAAGCAATAGGATTTGAAATATGATTGGATTTATCACTTTCTTTTTTAGCTTCTAGGGTTAATGTTCTAATTATTTCATCAAAACAATGGTAATTATTGTTTTTTAAAGTATTAATAATAGATGTTTTACCTGTTCCCGGACCCCCGGTAATGACAATTTTTTTTGTACTCAATACTCGAATTTTACCGTAAAAATCGGAATTTAACTGCGATAAAAAAAATGCAATTTAAAACATCTTATACTGGATATTTAAAGAAATTGCGCAAATTACAGATTTGAGTAATTTCTAACATATAAAAACCTGTTTTATACCATATGAAACCTTATATTTGTGGCAGATAAAAATATTATGAGTACACCTTCAAATCCAGAAGAATTTTACGAAAAATTAAAAGATCAACTTCATCAAACAAATAGCTGGCCCGCTGAATATTTATACAAATTTATAGTAAAATCTGATAATCAAAAAATAGCAGAACTTGAAGCTATTTTTGATAATATGGGTGCTGTAATAAGTACTACGGAATCAAAAAAAGGCAAATATACCAGTGTGTCTGTAAATTTATTAATGCGTAATCCAGATGCAGTAATTGAAAAATATAAGGAAGTTGCAGAAAAAGTTGAAGGCGTCATAAGTCTTTAGTTTTTTTTTGTATTTTGCGCATGCACAAATAACTACTTGCAAAACATTTAACTCTACACATTTTTAATTTTGACAATAGACGATTTAGAATACAATACAGAGCGTGAGCATTTAATCATTCCCGAATATGGGCGCCATATGCAAAAAATGATTAACTACGCTAAAAACATTGAAACAAAAGAAGAGCGTAATAAGGTAGCAAAAGCCATTATTGCGGTAATGGGGAATATGCAGCCACATTTAAGGGATGTTCCAGATTTTCAACATAAGCTTTGGGATCAGCTTTTTATTATGTCTAATTTTGAATTGGACGTTGATTCTCCTTATGAAAAACCTACCAAAGAACTTTTTGAAGAACGTCCAGAGCCTTTAAAATATCCTCAAAACCACCCTAAATATCGTTTTTACGGAAACAACATAAAAACCATGATTGATGTGGCAAACACTTGGGAAGATGGCGAGCTCAAAGAAGCTTTAACCTATACCATTGCCAACCACATGAAAAAGTGTTTTTTGAATTGGAATAAAGATACAGTTGAGGACGATGTAATTTACAGTCATTTATATGAGCTTTCTGGCGGAAAGATAAACTTAAAAAATTCGGAAGAAGATTTAACCGATGCCAATAGTTTAATGCGCAGTAAAGGTAAATACTCGAGCAACAAAAAAACGCACCATAAAAAATCTAACCGACAAAGAAAACGCTACTAAAACTTTATGGGAACATTTAAAATTGAAGGTGGACACCAATTAAAAGGAAGTATACAGCCCCAAGGTGCAAAAAACGAAGCTTTACAAATTTTATGTGCAGTTTTATTAACGCCGGAGTTAATAACAATTCATAATATACCTGATATTGTAGATGTTAACAAGTTAATAAGCTTATTGAAAAAACTAGGTGTAAAAATTGAAAAACTTTCTAAAGGCACTTATACATTTCAAGCTGATGACGTTAATTTAAAGTATTTAGAATCGGACGAGTTTAAGGTAGACGGACGCGGTTTACGAGGGTCTATCATGATTGTTGGGCCGTTATTAGCACGTTTTGGCAAAGGCTACATACCAAAACCTGGAGGGGATAAAATTGGAAGAAGAAGATTAGACACCCATTTTGAAGGTCTAATAAAATTAGGTGCTAAGTTTGGTTATAGTCGTGAGGAACAATTTTATGGGGTAGAAGCCAAAAGGTTAAAAGGAGCTTATATGCTACTTGAAGAGGCTTCGGTAACTGGAACCGCCAATATTTTAATGGCGGCCGTTTTGGCCGAAGGGCAAACCACTATATATAACGCGGCATGTGAACCCTATTTGCAACAGCTTTGTAAAATGCTGAATAGAATGGGTGCTAAAATTAGTGGGGTAGGCTCTAATATGTTGGTTATTGATGGTGTTGATAGTTTGGGTGGAACAGAACATGCCATGTTGCCAGATATGATTGAAATTGGTAGCTGGATCGGTTTAGCTGCTATGACAAAAAGTGAATTGACTATTACTAACGTTAGTTGGAACGATTTAGGGTTAATACCAGAAACCTTCAGGAAATTAGGAATTACTGTTGAAAAGCGTGGTGACGATATTCATATTCCTGCACATACTGATGGTTACGAAATACAGAGCTTTATAGATGGGTCTATTTTAACCATTGCCGATGCTCCTTGGCCAGGGTTTACACCCGATTTATTGAGTATTATTTTGGTGGTGGCAACACAAGCCAGAGGTAGTGTTTTGATACATCAAAAAATGTTTGAAAGCCGTTTGTTTTTTGTGGATAAATTGATTGATATGGGTGCAAAAATTATTTTGTGCGACCCGCATAGAGCAACAGTAATCGGTCACGATTTTAAATCGACATTAAAAGCGACAACTATGACTTCGCCTGATATTCGTGCCGGAGTTTCACTATTAATAGCTGCATTGTCTGCAAAAGGCACATCAATTATCCAAAATATTGAACAGATTGATAGAGGTTACGAAAATATTGATGAGCGTTTGCGTGCTATTGGCGCTCATATTGTGAGGGTGGATTAAATCTGAAATTTTCCCGTTATTAATTCATTGAAGCTTTAAAATTGGAGTATACTATTTTTAAATAGGGATTATGTTTTTCTTCATTTTCAGAAAGTATATTTTCTTTAATGGAATATATAGTCTTTGATGGTAGACAAGGGTATTTCAATATGTTTAGCTGTTTTAACGCCTTTTTTAAATTCTATCTCTAAAGATTCCTTTTCTTTATTAAAATTTAAACTTTTTAAAATCGAGGGTTTTAATTGTAAACGTATCATATCTAACAGGCTTAATAATGTTATACACTCAAAAGTAACATTATAAATCGTTAAATAAAATAAGCACTTGTACGTATTTTAACTAGTGTTTATTGCTAGAATAAACCTGTAATTTCACCATCATCATTAATATCAATATGTTCATATGCTGGATGAGCACCTTCTGAAAGACCAATATAAATAGTGGTTTTGCCTTCACCAGCAGGTGTTGGGGAAATTGCAGAAACCAGGATGAGGTTAGAGTTTAAAGCTTTGTCTTTATTTATGTCCTTTAGCGGAAGTTTGGCTTTATATTTTCCATGCATTTCGATTTCTTCGGAATTGACACCAAATTTATCGGCTATTTCAATGATATTTTTAAGGGAAATGGTTTTTGGCAATTTCTAAATCGGTCATCCTATTTTGAATTTAGCTTAGTCGACTTTAAAAATAAAAATTAATAGTTATTTAATTTGTGATTTTTGTAATATCAATTCATTCTTTGCAATTAATAAAACTGAATGATAAGCTTATGAATATTTTGATTGTAATTTGTGAAGAAGATTAATTATCAAGTGCTGCTTTATAGACTTTTAAACAACGCTCGCGAGCCATTATGTGGTCAACCATTTCTGAAGGATAGGTAAGCTCTTGAAAATCGGGGACCCATTTTTTGATGTATTCTAAATTTTTATCAAATTTTTCTATTTGAGTGGTTGGGTTGAAAATTCTAAAATATGGCGCTGCATCAACACCAGATCCAGCTACCCATTGCCAGTTACCAACATTGCTTGCCATCTCGTAATCGTGAAGTTTTTCTGCAAAATAAGCTTCTCCCCACCGCCAATCAATGAGTAAATGCTTGCATAAAAAGCTACCAACCAACATCCGTACACGATTGTGCATAAATCCAGTCTCATTTAATTGTCGCATTCCAGCATCAACAAGAGGATAGCCTGTTTTTCCTTCACACCAAAGTTTAAAATCAGTTTCATTATTTCGCCATTCAATTCTATCATATTTTGATTTGAAAGATTGATTTACCGTATGCGGAAAATGCCAAAGTATTTGCATAAAAAATTCACGCCAAATAAGTTCTTGCCAAAAAATTTCATTTTTTTCAGCAATCACTTTTTTTACCATTTTACGGATGCTAACAGTACCAAAACGTAAATGTGGTCCTAAACGAGATGTGGCGTCTTTTGCTGGAAAATTTCTCTTGGCCTCGTATTCTTGAATTAATGTTGATGTTACGGTATAATCCGCTATAGTTTGTGGGGATCGTTTAAAACCAATATCCGATAAACTTAAGTTGGGTAAGCGCGAATGTTTTACAAGATTGCTTAAGTAGTTATTGGTATAGTATATTTCCAGATTATGCGTTTTGAATTTTTCTTTCCAAGTTTTCATGTATGGCGTGAAAACCACATAAGGGTCACCATCATTCTTTAACACTTCATCTTTTTCAAAAATGACTTGGTCTTTAAAGGTTTTAAATCCAACATCCTGTTTTTCTAAAAACGCTTTGATTTCTTCATCACGCTTTTTGGAATATGGTTCGTAATCATGGTTTGTGTAAACACAATTAATATCGTAGTCTTTGACTAATTGTTTATAAATTTCCATAGGCTTTCCATGAAACATAGCCAAACTACTGTCATACGCATCCTGAAGTTTTGAGCGCATTTTTTGAAGCACATTGTAGATAAAAGTCACTCTAGCATCATCTTCTGGGAGTTTCTCTAAAATTTCAGAGTCAAAAATAAAAATGGGCAATATGGGATAATCACTTTTCAAGGCCTCATAAAATCCTATATTATCATCTAAACGTAAATCACGACGAAACCAAAATATATTTATAGGTTCTTTCATTTAATATGTTCCGAATAGTTCTTCCAATTTTTTGGTTCTGTAATTAAAAATCTCTTCTAGTTTAGGTTTTACTAGGATTGGATGAACGAATTGCCCCAAAATACCAAAAGGTACTTTATAATCTATAATATCCTCCATTTCAACACCACCCTCAATAGCTTTTATAAAGTGTTTATGGTGCCATAAAGCATATGGGCCAAAACGTTGTTCGTCAACAAAATAGTGTTTGTCTATAACATGCGTAATTTCGGTCACCCATTTTGTTTTAATGCCCAAAACAGGCGTTACTATGTACTGAATTATTTGTCCTGCAAACATAGGTCTATCTGCTCCAGATAAAATGTTAAACCCCATATAATCGGGTGTGATTGTTTTTAAGTTTTTTGGATTGGAAAGAAAATCCCAAGCTTCATCAACTGTAATGGGTAAATTTTGTTTTTTGTGCAGTCTGTAAATCTTCATTATTAATTATAGATTAAGATATAGGCATTTAATGATGTCGCTAAACAAAGCCAAATGGAATAGGGAAGGATGTAAAGGGTTTTAGCTTTCATTGTTTTGCCATAAGAAAACATAAAAGCAAAAACAATAAAGGTTAATATTAAAATAGATAAAAGCCCAATACCAACCATATGTTGATTAAAGAAAATGTAATTCCAAATAACATTAAATACAAATTGAAGCCCGAACAGTAACAATACATTTTTTGACGGTAATAGTTTGTATAAATATGCCATATATATTGAAAAGCAAACCATAATGGCTGTCCAAGCTACACCAAAAACCCAACCTGGTGGCGTCCAAGGTGCTTTATTAAGATTGATATACCAATTAGTCTGTGGTCCATCATTCATTAACCAAGTGCCTATAGCCAAAGCTCCAAAATTAATAATTAGAAAGATGATGATGTACTTTACTAATTTCATGAATTAAGTTCTTCAATTTGTTTTGCAATAACTTCAGCTTCAGCATATTTTTTATCACTTTCAGCTCTATTCACGCTGGATAATGCATGCCAATCTTTCATAAGAGATTTGTATCTATCTTGAAGCTTTTCAAGCTCTGATTTCTTTTTGAATATTCCGAACATTAATTTTTATTTTAAATGATTTATTATTTTGGAGCTTAATGGACTAGTTGCCGATAAGTAATAATCTACCAAATGACCTTCAGTATCCACCAAATATTTTTGGAAGTTCCACTTAACAGATGAATCTTTTTTTCCATTATTAACTTTTTGTGTTAACCATGTATATAATGGATGTTGATTTTTTCCTTTTACATCTACTTTTTCTGTTATTAAGAATGTTACGCCATAATTAACTTCACAAAAATTCTGAATTTCTGAAGCTATACCTGGTTCTTGACCACCAAATTGATTACAAGGCACTCCTATAATTTGAAGTTTATCTCGGTATTTTCCGTAAAGCTCTTGTAAGGCTTTGTATTGAGGCGTAAACCCGCATTTGGATGCCACATTTACAAACAGGATATATTTCCCTTTAAAATCGGAAAGGTTTATAGGATTTTTACTTAATGAATTGATTTCGATATCATAAATTGAATCTATATTCATTTTTACTTGAGGATTTGTGTTTATTGAAAATAATGTCGCTAAAAAAGCTATAAATGGATTCATAAATTAAATTTTAAAACTTACTATACCACAATCCATTTCGAAAATTTGACCCGAAAGCGAAGCGGCTTTATCAGATAATAAAAACTCTGCCATACCTGCAACTTCTTCAGGATTTAAAAACTTTTTTAAAGGATGGCGTTCGGTGATATTCTCAATCATTTTATCATTTCTAAGCAGTTTTGATGCTAATTCTGTATTGGTAACGGTAGGTGCTATGGCATTGATTCGTATGGTTGGGGCTAACTCAGCACCTAAAGATTTTACTAAACCTTCCACACCTGCTTTTGACGTAGCGATACTCGCATGAAATGGCATTCCTAATTTGGCGGCAACGGTGCTAAATAGCACAATGGCCGGATTATTTCCATTTTTTAAAATAGGTAAATATTTTTGAATGGCTTTTACCGTTCCTAAAACATTAATTTCAAAATCGTCTTTAAAATCCTGAATACTTAATCTTGAAATGGGTTTTAAGTTGATACTCCCAGGACAATAAATCAATCCATCTGCCGAATCAATTTCAGGCAATTCGTCTTGGGTTACATCACAGGAGTAATGCGTTAAGTTAGCATGTTTTTTTTCAGGTATAGTTCTACTGATGTTAATCACTTTGGAGTGATTGAGTAGTTTTGTTATTAAGGCATTTCCAATGCCCTTACTTCCACCTATTACAATAATTGTTTTCATCTGGTTTCAGGGCATTTTGTTTTTTAAGGCCTGCCCTTTAGCCTTTTTTCTATTTTTTGTTTAATAACAGTCAAGCGTTTCATTAAATCCATTATTTCAGGATTTTTTTCTTCTTTATATACGGAGTTTAAACTTAATATTAAATCTTTAACTTCCCTAGATGATTCGATTCGCTCACTGGTTGTTTTGAATGTATGTTTGCGTTGTTCGAATTCTAGAGCTTTATCAATAATCTTCATAATTTTAATCTTTAATCGTGACAAGGGAATTTTTTATTTTTCCCTCAGTATCACAATATAGTAAAAACTAGGAATTTTTTGATTTTTACAGATTGTTTTAAGGAAACTTTAATACTTTTATTTTATTATTCATATCAGTTCTGCTTTTGAAGGCAATCCATTTAAACGTTTCTCAACTTTTCTTTTTATAGCTGTTAAACGTTTCATGATATCCATAATCTTTTGGTCTTTTTTTTGTTTGTAAATTTGGTTTAAATCTAAGATTAAGGCTTTAGCTTCACGAGATATTTCAACACGATCGCTGGTTGATAAAGATTTCATTTTTCTTTTCTCAAATTCTAAGGCTTTGTTTATTAAATCCATAACTTAATTATTTATGTAGTTTTGTAATTCTCTAATTTTTTCGGAAGCATCGAATTTCCCTCCATAGTAGGTTGTTACTGTGGCAGACGTATCATCTTTAATACCTCGTGACGATACGCATAAATGTTTGGCATCAATAATAACCGCAACATCATCGGTTTCCAAAATGGTTTTCAATTCGTTTGCTATTTGATTGGTTAAACGTTCTTGAACTTGCGGACGTTTTGCGTAATACTGAACAATTCTGTTCAATTTGGATAAACCAATTACCTTTCCAGAGGAAATATAAGCCACATGCGCTTTTCCAATGATGGGAACGAAATGGTGTTCACAATTTGAGTAAAAAGTAATGTTTTTTTCAACCAACATTTGGTTGTATTTATATTTATTATCAAAGAGTGCCACTTTTGGTCTGTTGGCTGGGTTTAAACCAGAAAATATCTCATCAATATACATTTTAGCTACCCGTTGTGGGGTGCCTTTTAAAGAGTCATCAGTTAAATCCAAACCCATAACATCCATAATTTCTTCAAATAGAATGGCTATGCGCGCTTTTTTTTCAGAATCACTCAATTTAAAAGCATCTTTTTTCATAGGTGTTTCAAGCCCTGTGTATAAATGGTCGTCACCAATGTCATCGATTGTAAAGCCGTTAAGTTTATGTTGTTTTTTTTTAATTTTAAATGTTTCTGTATTCATTTTGTCTTTTTTATGTGCTGTCTTAAAATATTAATCAAAGCACGTTATCGTTTTGAAATTTTATTGTGGGTTATTTGTTTTTGTCTGCTACATTTAAACCGTCTATTACCAAAATCTCGTAATTTCTCATGTTTGGTTTTTCTACCTTGAACACGTTTTCGCCACATTTTGAAACTACTAGGTTTCATTTCGGTTCGCATCAAGGCAATTACCTCTTGTTCATTCATTCCAAATTGAAATTCAATAGCTTCAAAAGTGGTTCGGTCTTCCCAGGCCATTTCAATAATTCTATCTTTATCTTCAATAGTTAAATTCATGAATATTGAAAATCATATTGCATATCATATTTTATCTTTTCGTCTAATAGTTTACTAAAAAAACTCTTGTTTTCCCTAAAAGTTTTATTATCCTTAAAGTGAATAAAACGTCCTTGGGCATGAATACTAGCACCGTTTGTTTTATAAAGCACCAATTGGTAGTATGGAATTGCCCATGTAAAATTTTTTAACCCTTTGTTGATGTAAATTAAAATGCCACCTATTCTTAATTCTATGTTAGCGTAATTAATATCTGAAACTAAATTTAGATATGGTTTAAGATTGGCACTTACATCATCAATAATCATGCGTTTGCTACCAATACCTTTCATTTTAAATGATTCAATTAAAGAAAATGGTCTACCAACCAAATCGTTTATAAGTGATTTGTTTTCTTTATTATTATATGTAGAATTTAGAATCATATATCTTATAACTACTTCAAATATACAAAATGTTTAACGTTATTTAATTAAAGTTAAACACAATATCTTATTTGGGTATAAGTTTTATTTATTAATTTATGTTCTTGAAGTATTTTTTCTAACCGTATGTTTTTTCAAAATGCGCAAGCTTTCAGCTTTTACTAGCTTATCATTACGCATGTTCCATAAAATATCTGAGGCGTTTTTTCTTGTGGAGTCAATATCAACTATTGGATGCGGATAGTCTTTTCCTAATTTAAAGTTGTAGAACTCCTGTTCAAGTTCGGTCATTAAATAGGGTTGATGCGCAAAAGGTATATCTATATCTTTAAGTTCTGGTACCCATTTTTTTATGAAAGTTGCTTTGGGGTCATATTCTAAACTATTTTTAACCGGATTGTAAATTCTTAGCATATTAATGCCCGTTTCTCCGGCCTGCATTTGTAATTGAGGAAAGTGGATACCAGGTTCAAAATCTAAAAACATTTGCGATAAATGCGTTGTGGCCTCTTGCCAAGGTTGCCATAGGTTATGGGTAAAAAATGATACAACCAAAGCACGCATCCTAAAGTTTAAATATCCTGTTTCGTTTAAGCAACGCATACAAGCATCTACTAAGGGATATCCCGTATAACCTGTTTTCCAAGCTTCTTGATAGGTTTTTGATACACTTTTTTTAAGCTTATGGAATCCTTTATTGATACTGACTTCTTCCATTATGTGTTCCATTTCAAATTTTTGAACAAAATGAGATTGCCATCGCAAACGCGACATAAACGCATCCAAAGCTTTTTTGTGTTTTGATGTTTTTTTTAAATGATGCGCTTGATGATATATTTCCCTAACTGACAGGTTGCCCCATGCGATATAGGGAGAAATTCGGCTACAACTGATTCTTGCCAGTTCTGGTTTAGAAATATTGAACATATATTCCTTGTAACGTTCATTAAAAAAGGATGATAAATATTTTAAACCCATTGTGCGTCCGCCTTTTTGAAATGGGGAATCAGAACTTGTTTTCAAATCGGTGACTTTAAAATTTTCTTCTAGCTTTTCAATCTCATCAATGGTTAATAATTGGTTTGATTTTGGAGAAAAGGGTAGTGGCTTTACTTCATAAAAGGTATCACATAATTCCATCCATTGGTTTCGGTCTTTTAAACCTCGTTGCACACCATTGTTAATATTTTCATGCCAGTTTATTAGGTTGTTTTTACAGAATCGCTTAAAGGATTTGTCTCTATTGAAGGTGACTAAGATACCCGTTTCTTGATGGGAATATACATCTTTGATGTAATATTGTGATAGTAACTGATTTACTGTAGCAATAATATCTGAATTAACGGCTAAAACTTTTGAGTTATAGGGTTTCAATGCATTGTTTAAATCAACAATGGATTGTTTGATGAAATCCCAATGGCGTTGGCTATAATGCGGATCGTTTATTAAAAGTTGTTCAAAAACATAAAGCAATAATACCCGCTTTCCTGAAGCTAAAGCATTAAAAATAGCTTCGTTATCCTGCAAGCGCAAGTCGCGTTTTAGCCAAACTACATGTAAATTGGGCTTAGTATTCATTGGGGTTTTCTATTATGTGTTTTGCTTTTTCTTTTATGTTTTTCAGTTCTTCCTTGTTCATTTTATTCAACAAGCTGTACATCATGCCCATTCTAAAATTATTGCCTAATTGTGGGCGTTTATCATCTAAAAAATTCCAGTACAAGCTGTTAAACGGACATGCATTTTCCTCGGTTTTTTTATTTTTATTATAGTAGCAATCGGTACAATAATTACTCATTTTATTGATGTAAGACCCAGACGAAACGTATGGTTTTGTTGCAATTTTTCCACCATCTGCAAATTGGCTCATGCCTCTGGTATTTATGAGTTGTACCCATTCTATGGCATCCACATAAATACCAAGATACCAAGCATCTACTTCATCTGGATTCGTTTGGGTTAAAAGGGCATAATTTCCAGTAATCATAAGTCGTTGAATGTGATGCGCATACCCATTATCCAATGAATTATTTATGGCATGTTTTAAGCAATTCATTTTGGTGTTTCCTGTCCAGAAAAAATCTGGAAGCTTGTGGTAGTTTTCAAGCTCATTTTTCTTTTTATAGTCTGGCATGAACGCCCAATACATGCCTCGCATATATTCGCGCCAACCTATGACTTGTCTTATAAAACCTTCTACTTGTGAAATATCTATATGCTCACCATGTTTTCGGTAATAGTTCAATACTGTCTTGACAATATCTTTTGGAGAAATCAACTTTAAATTCATAGCGAATGATAACCGAGAATGAAAAAGATAATCTTCGTCGGTGTGCATCGCATCTTGGTAATCACCAAAATGGATGAGTAAGTTTTCGCAGAAATACTTTAATTGTTCTAAAGCTTGAACTCTGGTAATAGGGTAAGGAAACGTTTGGGTTTCAAGTTTTCCTATAGTTTCTAAATTTGTCTTTTCTATGTCTTTAAGAACTTCTAAAACATCATTTTTAAAGTATTTATATGTGGGGATTTCAACATCACCTTTCCATTTATTTCGGTTGCTTTTATCATAGTTCCATTTACCGCCTTCGGGTTGATCACCAATCATCAATATATCGTGTTTTTTGCGCATATCTCTATAGAAATTCTCCATGAGATATTGCTTTTTGCCTTTAAAGAATTGTGCTAAGTCATTACGATTGGTATAAAAATGCTCGGTTGAAACCGAATTTGAATTTATGTTTAAAGATTTACAATAATCGGTTAATTGTTTATCCAAACGATACTCATCGGGGTGCAGGTATTCAAAAATTCCAATGCTATGTTGTTTGATTAAATTTGAAAGATTTTCAACTAAATTTTGGGTGTTATTCTTATCCTTAATTTTATAATAAACAACCTGATGTCCTTGAGAATTTAAATCTTGGGCAAACTGGCGCATGGCGACAAAAAAACCAATCACTTTTTGAATATGATGTTTAACATAATCGGTTTCTTGTCGCATCTCAAAAAGGCAATACAATATATCGTCATTGACTTCTTTAAACCAAGAGTGTTTGATGTTGAGTTGATCGCCTAGTATAAGCCTGAGTGTATTCATTTAAAATAATGTTTGTTGCAACCATAAATTTTGAAACTTGCCATTGGTATCATAACGTTCAGCCTGTAATTCCACATTAAATTTTCTATCTCTGGGATCGTTTCCAACGCCTGCAACGTATATCCAATTGCCATAATTGCTATGTACATCATAATCAATGAGTAGCGATTCAAAATAGGCAGCACCAATTCTCCAATCCAAAAACAGGTCTTTAGCAAAAAAGGACGCTACGTTTTGCCGACCGCGGTTGCTCATCCAGCCAGTTTTTTTAAGTTCAATCATGTTGGCATTCACAAATGACGATTTGGTTTCGCCTTGAATCCACTCATAAACTAGTTTTTCATCGGTTTCCCAATCATAGTTTTTATTGAGAATGCCACCAATTTTAAATATTGAGTTGCCATGTTTTAATGACATGTATTTAAAATAATCGCGCCAAATCAATTCAAAAATGATCCAGTAAGTGGAATCGTTTTTATAGTACTCTTTTTCAAAAAGTTTTATTTGCCAATAGATGGTTCTGGCAGATATACTGCCATTAGCCAGCCATGGAGAAAATTTTGAACTGTAATCGGTACCAACGAGTCCGTTTCTGGTTTTCTTGTAAACTCCAAGCTTTTTGGTTTCGAAGAAGTAGCTTTTCAATCTTTTTAAAGCAGCTTTTTCACCACCTTTAAAGGGAAATGCAGAGTTTGAAGGAGTTTCAAATGGTTCAAAACCTAAATCTTCAAGAGATGGGATTTTGGTATTATTTTCTAAGTCAATAATTTTTTCTAATGGATGATTTTGAAATGGAACTTTAACTTTGCCGTTTTTCTCAACGTGTTTTCTAAAATTCGTAAATATTTGTGGGATTTCATAAAATGACATGTTGATATCATCTGGATGATATAAAAACTGATTGTAAATTTCATGGAATGTCACTTCCTTTGAAACGGAAGATTTTGTTCTGTTTAAAATAGTAACTTCTTCACTGGTCCATTCTTTTTGCAGATAAATAGAATCAATATGGTAAGTTTCAACTAAATCTTTGATATGGTTTTCTGGTTTTCCGTAAAATACAAAGAGCTCAATGTTGAGTTTTTTAAGATTTTCTTTTAAATCTTCAACTGTCTCAATTAAAAATTTGGCTCTATATTTCTCCGTTTTCTTAAACTCGAATTTACCAATATCAAAGTGTCTTGGATCAAAACAATAACAAGCTACTACCGATTTGTGGCTATTAATAGCTTTGTTTAAAACACGATTATCTTGAACCCTCAAATCGTTTCTAAACCAAACTAAGGTTATGTCGTTTTGTTCCTTCTGCATTTTTCGCTACAATATTTTACATTTTCCCAATGCTTTTCCCACTTTTTACGCCAACTAAAAGGCAAGCCACAAGCAGTACATATTTTTGTTGGTAAATGTTGTTTTTTGGGTTTAGACATCTACCAATTTGTTAATCATACCTCTAAAAATAAACCCATGGAATGGTAATACACTATACCAATACATTCGACCCCAAAGTCCACGAGGTCTGAATGTTGCGGTTTGTTTAAGTAAACCATCTTCAATTTTAAACTCCAACCAAGCTTCTCCAGGTAGTCGCATTTCCGCGTATAACAAAAGTTTTTTTTGAGATTTATCGGCAAATATCACGCGCCAAAAATCGAGAGCATCACCTGTGTCGAGTTGTGATACATGGGTTCTTCCACGTCTTAAACCAATACCACCAACCATTTTATCTATGTAACCTCTTATTTTCCACAAAAAAGTACCATAATACCAACCGGTTATACCACCTATTTGCCATATTTTGTCTATGGTTTTTTCGATGTCTTTCACTTTTCTCTCTTTGTAATCCTTAAAACAACCATATTTGGGAACATTGATGTATTTATGAAAGTTATTTCGTAATCTGCCACTACTAACCATAGAATCTTTCCAACTTGACACAATACTATTTTGTTCTATTTTTTCGAAAGCGAGTTTAACAGCTTGCTTATACGTTAAAGGCTTAACGCCTAATTTTTTATTGATATCACTAGGTTTTCCTATAATTTGAATGCCCATGCTATCAACCAATGAAGAAGCCAATTTATAGGATGTTGAGGTGACAAAATATAACCAGTAGGATGACAACTTAGGCGTCATAACTGGCACTGTTAAAATGTAACGCTTTAAGTTTCGAACTTCTGCAAATTGAAGCAGTAGTTCTTTATAAGTTAAAATTTCAGGCCCATAAACATCATACAATTTGTTATATAAATCTTCATTTCCGGCAGCACCATACAAAAACGATAAAACATCTCTTACCGCCAATGGTTGTGTTTTAGTATGCAACCATTTTGGGGCTATCATAAAAGGTAGTTTTTCAACCAAATCTCTTATGATTTCAAAGGATGAACTACCAGACCCTACAATAATACCAGCTTTAAAAATGGTGGTGGCGTATTTTTTTGATTGTAAAATCTCTTCAACATTTTTTCGTGAGCGTAAATGTTTTGATAGCTCTTTTTCGTTGGTAATACCACTTAAATATATAACCTGTTTGGTATTGGTAGTTTCAATGTAGTTTTTAAAATTGATGGCACATTGTTCTTCAAGTGATTCAAAATTGTTTGAAGAATTGGACATGGAATGTATCAAGTAGTAAGCTACATCAATATCTTTAGGAATATTTTTGAGCGTTTCGGGTTTTAAAAAATCGGCTTCAATAACGTAAATGTTGTCATCTTCTAAGTGATTTTTGTCAGCGCGCAATCTATCGCGAACAACACAAATAACAGTATGGCCCTCATTTATTAAAAAGGGGATTAGGCGCTTGCCTATATAGCCTGTTGCTCCTGTTACAAGAATAGTCATTAACCATGTGTTTGTAATTTTGGCCTTTGATAACCAAAACGTGTGTTGTCATAAGGAATTGCATACCCATCTAATCCATTTATGGCAGCAATGTTAGCTTTTGAGAGACTCACAAAACCATCTTCTTCAATAAGCGCATTATCAACATACAACCCAATTATTTTGCCTATTACTAGTATGGTGTCATTTGCTTTGATATGATATTCTTCAACAAATTGCATAGCCATTTGTATGGGAGAGTCTTTAACAAAAGGTGCCTTAAAATTATTTTTGTATTCTGATTTTAGACTTGTTACATCAAATTCGGAAATAGAGGCATCATATTTTGCTGAAGTGTGATGAGCATCTTCAAGAATATTTTTATATATATGGTTTATGGTGTAATATCCTGATTCCTTTAGGTTTTTATAGGTATTTCTTATAACAGTTGTTGGTCGTAGAAAAAAACCTAACATAGCAGGGCTAGAACCAATGTGTGTCACCGAGCTAAAAACTGCTACATTTTCAATGCCATTTGCTGATTTTGTACCAATTAAATTAGCAGATTTATATCCCGAGCAACTATTAATTAAGTTGATTTTATAGAGATGGTTGAGGTTCTCAATAGTATTTTCATCAAAATACTGCATCATAAATTATTAAAGTTATTTATTTTAATGTTTTCAGATTTTAAATCAAACATCAAGTTATATAAACCAAAGAATGTTCTGTTTATATAGATAAAATGTTTCGAGCCTCTGTTACCATTCATTTTTCTAAGCTCGGTATCTTTTGAATAGCGTTTACCCAATTCGGCAATTTTTCCAAAAAATTCTGCATTCGAAAAATCGAAAGTATCATTATGAAAAGGTTGTGTAAAAAGGCTTAACATGTCATGAAACATACTAGTAAAAAAGGCTTTTTCATCGTCACTATCATCTTCTTTCAATATTTCTAACTCATATAATTTTGAAACAAAATATACTTTGTTATTGATATTTTCTCTTTTTGCCAATTCGAAATAAGGTGTATAAAATTCCATGGGAATGGTTTTCATACACCCGAAATCTAAAGCTATTAATTCTCCTTTTTCTGATATTAAAAAATTTCCTGGATGAGGGTCTGCATGCACTTTTTTGAGAGAATGAATTTGAAACATATAAAAGTCCCAAAGCGCTTGCCCAATCCTATTTGCTTTTTCTTGATTAGTATTTTGTGCGGTAAATTCAGAAAGATGCTCACCTACCATATAATCCATAGTAATGATTCTTTCAGAAGACAAATCTTCGTAATAATTGGGGAATTTTAAATTTGTGATATGATTACAAGCAGATGCAATCTCCTTGCTTTGTTCCACTTCCAAAATATAATTGGTTTCTTCAACCAGCTTGTTTTCTACCTCTTTGAAGTATTTATCGGAATCTTTACCTTTAATGTTGAACATACTCATGGCTATGGGTTTAACCATCGCTAAATCGGAAGCAATACTCTCCGCAACTCCTGGATATTGGATTTTCACAGCAAACTTTTTCCCATTCTTTTCTGCAAGGTGCACCTGACCGATGCTGGCAGCATTTACAGAAGTTGCATTAAAAGTATCGAATATGTCATTGGGATGTTTTCCAAAATATTTTTTAAAGGTTTTTATTACGAGGGGCGGTGATAATGGCGGCACCGAAAATTGTGCCAACGAGAATTTTTCAACATAAGCTTGGGGCAAAATGCTTTTTTCCATACTAAGCATTTGTGCCACTTTTAAAGCGCTACCTTTCAGTTGTTTTAATCCATCATATATATCGGTAGCGTTATTTTTGTTTAAGCGTTCTTTGGCTTCTTCTTCGGTGTTTACGATTTTATCGCCGTAATATTTAAGGTAGTTTACCCCTACTTTAGCTCCTGTTGAGACTAGTTTAGTTGCCCGTTGGATTTTTGAAGTAGGTATTTTATCTATGGTTTTCATATAGCTGTCTTAGTTCATTTGGAATTTTTCCTTGAATAGAAATTTCCCAAGATCCATGACACTTTTAAACGGCGCCACATCTAAAACATCAAAACTGGTGTTGACAGATTTTTCGATGAAAATATCTGTTTTTTCGAAGGAAGGTGAGGTGTCATCCAACCAAAACTTCATAGTTAGCAATAATTGCAACCATGCAGATTCTTTTAATGTTTTTTGTTGAATTTTTTCCAGTTGTTCTTGCTTGATATCCAACATTTGAATGCCCAACTCGTGAATGTAATTAGTAAAATGATGTTTCAGTCCAGATAGTATTTGAAGACCTTTTAAGCTGCTTTTATGCTTATGAAGCGCATGTTTAACATAACTTCTGTTTGCTGTTAAGTTTTCAAAAAAAGTGTAATAAAAGCTTAAGAGTTTGTTTCTTGCATCAAATATTTTGTAGTCTTCACTTTTGTTTAAGGCTTCTATTGAGTTTGAAAAGAATGCTTCAAAAATACCTTTTTCAATCGCTTCAAAAGATGCAAAGTGCTCATAAAATTTAGTTTCTTCAAAATTGTTAGCCTTCACGAAAGCAAAAACCGATTTAGGGTTTTGGTCATGCTCTAAAACATAATCCATGTAAAAGGTTATAATATTATTTTTTGTAATTGTTTTCTTTTTTTCCATAACAGTGTTATTTGTAACAAAGATACAAAATGTTTAATATATTATTTAAAAAGTTAAACAAAACATTTGTTTTTTTTCATTTCAAACTTTACTATCTTTAAATAATATTCATTATGTATGGAGATACTTGATTTTGTTTTGCGTCTGGGAGTAGCGCTACTCGCTGGATTAGTTATTGGTTTCGAACGCCAGTGGCATAATAAGCCTACAGGTTTAAAGACGAATATGTTGGTGGCAACTGGTTCTGCTATTTTTGTTTTGGTTTCAATAATGATTCATGCCGAAGATTCTAGTACAGATGTTACTAGAATTATAGCTCAAGTAGTTACTGGTATTGGATTTTTAGGTGCTGGTGTTATTTTTAGGGAAGGTACCAGTGTACATGGGTTAACATCGGCGGCTACTGTTTGGTGTAGTGCTGCCATTGGATGCGTTGCCGCAACCGGTTATTTTATTGAAACCTTAATTTGTACAGTATTTGTTATTATAGTAAATTCTGTGATTGAACCTCTTGACAAGTGGTTGAGTAGCAGAAAATAATTAACAACAATTGTCTTTTTTAATTAATCTGCAACTAAAAACAGCGGTAATAGCACCTACTATAGGGGCCGAAATGTAAAGCCATAAGTATTGAAAATTGGCAGTAAAAAGTGCGGGGGCAATAGAACGAATGGGATTCATGGAAGCTTTGGTCATTGGACCAGCAAACATAGCCTCTAAAAGTATTACCCCACCAACAGCTATGGCTGCCATAGTTCCAATTTCCTTACTGCCAGACGAGACATTTACAATGGTTACCATTAAAAAGAAGGTTAGTAAAAATTCCAAAATTGCCGCTTTATAAGCAGGAAAGCCCTGAGCAGGTATTGTTTCTCCTAAAAATTGGCTTTCTGGAAATAGAAACCAAAGTAAAAATATTGCAAGAATTGAGCCGATGGCTTGTGCCAAAATATATTTGGGTACTTTTTTCCAAGGAAATTTTTTAGCAAAAGCAAAGCCAATAGTGACTGCTGGGTTGAAATGAGCACCTGAGGTTTCTCCAAAGGCATAAATCATTGCCATGACTATAAGTCCCCAAGTAGCTGCAACTCCCGCATGCGAAATACTCCCATTTGTTAATTCGTTAATTGTCATGGCGCCACAACCACAAAAAACCATAGCAAATGTGCCAATTGTTTCGGAGTAAAATTGTTTCATTTTTATTTTCGTTAGGGATTGAGGCTTTGTTGAAGCTACTTGAAAAGAGCGACTGCCAAAAGCCCGACCTTTATCCTGAACTTGTTTCAGGATAAAGGTAACGCCCAAATTATTTTCTGGACAAATATACAATACCTTTTTTAAGCTTTTGTTAACATTAATCGAAATATTGATACGTAAATTTATGCTTGCCTTTTAACCTTAAATTATTTAATAAAACTAAAATGAAAAAGCTACTATTACTTTTAATGGCCTTTACTACTGTTTATGTTGTAAATGCCCAGATTCAAACACCAGCACCGAGCCCGGGATGTAAACTTGAACAAAAAGTCGGATTAACCGATGTAACATTAGATTATTCTAGACCAGGAGTAAAGGGAAGAACCGTTTTTGGCGATTTAGTACCTTATGGTAAATTATGGAGAACTGGCGCCAATGCCAGAACCAAAGTAACATTTAGCACCGATGTTATTGTAGATGGAAATCCTTTAAAAGCTGGGACGTATGCTATATTTTCTATACCTAAGGCAGATTCTTGGGATGTGATTTTTTATACAGATTATGCCGGAGGAGGCGCTCCTGCCGAATTGGATGATAGTAAAGTTGCAGCTAGGGTAAGCGCTCCAGTTTATCCTGTGCCTTTTAGCGTAGAATCCTTTACTATGGATGTTAACAATATTACCAATAGTAGTGCCACCTTAGAGTTTATATGGGAGAAAACTTATGTTGCCGTTCCTTTTACTGTACCTACTGATGCTGCTGTTGTTGCGAGTATTGAAAGTGTGATGAGTGGTCCTAGTGCCAATGATTATTTTCAAGCTGCTGTTTATTATTTAACTGAAGGAAAAGATATAAACGAAGCTAAAACATGGATTGATAAAGCTGTTGATATGACTGCTGATCAACCACGCTTTTGGTTTTTAAGACAACAATCGCTAATTCATGCTAAAGCAGGAGATAAAGCAGGAGCTATTAAGGCTGCTAAAGCATCATTAGCAGTTGCAGAAGCTGCTGGAAATGATGATTATGTAAAAATGAACAAAGACTCTCTTAAAGAATGGGGAGCAATGTAATTTAAGCATCTAAGATTTTTAGATATTAAGAAAGCGCAAGGTTTTAATCTTGCGCTTTCTTATTCATTAATCATTGTCTTCTAAAAAGAAAATATCTTCTAGTGGTTTTTTTAAGAGTTTAGCAATTTTTAATGGCAATACTTTTGAGGGTAGGTATTTATTCTTTTCCATGGCATTTATGGTTTGTCTGCTAACACCTATTTTTTCTGTCAAATCTGCTTATGTCATGTCGTGTATAGCGCGTTCTAACTTTATGTTATTCTTCATCACTTCCAGATTTAAGTTTTAAAAAATTAAAGCGAATAATAAAAAATACCAAAGGCGTAAACATATTAAAAACCAATACATAAAAATAAGCCAAATCGTAAATAAACAAAGTTACAAATAGTAATATTGAATAGTTAGCAATTATTGCCCAAACCAATGAGTCTTTTCGTAACTTATAAATAAATTCATCCTCAACTTTCTCTCTTGAAAACCCAACTATTAGGCCACCAACTATGATGGCTATAGTAATGAGTTCATCAATAATACTGTTTTCTTCTATGTTGAAAAGAGACAGTTTACCATCAACGTTAATGTTCAGTCCATCATAAATTTAAAGGACTTTAGTTGTTAAAAGATTAGATTCATAACCTCCTACGACAAATATTATTCCAGAGATGATACCCAGAATTAATAGTATCTAGCCTAATTTTTTGTACTTGTTTGGTAATAAATAATTTGTTTGCATAACTGTTTGTTTTAAAATTGATAATTCAAAAGCAAAACAAAATTTACATATAGACAAATAAAATTTACTTAAAGTAATAAAAACAATAATTTTTTGTTTAATAATGAAGATTTATGATGTTTCTAACCTCGTCAAGAAGTTTGATGAGTGTTCTGCTAAAATCAAAAGACATAATATCACTTTCTGTTTTGCCTGCTTTAATAAGGTTATTGAAATGCGAGGTCTCAAAATTATACCCTAAAGTTTTATAGTCAAAATCAAAAGTTTCATTTGTTTCATCATGGGCAACCGTAACAGTTGTTGGTGCATGCCACTGCCTGTTAATTTTAATAGTTGCTTTTTCACAATTGAAAATGGCTTCGCAAGGAACTTCTTCCAAAAGGGAGCCTTTTAGTTTCGCAGCAACAACATCTTCATAATGAAACATAATGTTGTTAGATGAATCTGCACCATTGTCAAAAAAAGTAGCATTGGCTTTAATACTTTTAGGAATTCCTAGAGTAGAAAGTGCAGCAAAAATAGGGTAAATGCCAATGTCCAGTAAAACGCCACCGCCTAATTCTTTTTTAAAGAGTCTTGCATCACCATCAAAATCCCTATAAAAACCAAAACTGGCTTCCATACTTAAAACACGGCCATAAATTTTGTTTTTAATGGCGTTTATCACAAATTGGTAATGCGGAAGAAAATGTGTCCATAATGCTTCCATTAAAAGTGTGTTGTTTGCTTTTGCACAAGCTATCATGTCTTCCACTTCTTCAGTATTCATTGCAAACGGTTTTTCACATAAAACGGCTTTTCCCTTTTTTAAGCACAATATGGTGTTCGCTTTATGCAAAATGTGTGGAGTTGCTATGTAAACTGCGTCAACATTAGGGTCGTTTGCTAAGTCTTCGTAGGTTGCATAGGCTTTTGTAGCATTATATTTAAGGGCAAACGCATCCGCTTTTTCTTGGGTTCTTGAAGCTACGGCATATAATTTTGAATCGTTTAAGTTTATTAAATCTTGAGCAAATTTATGCGCAATAGACCCAAGACCGATTATTCCCCAGTTAATGCATTTAGTTTGTTGTGACATTTGTTTTTTGTGTTAATTGAATTAAACTAGCTATTAAGATTACTAAGATACAACCAAATAAATTTAACCATAAATACGGCATCCAATCAAACCACCAACCAATAATTACGATAACTTGGGTGATAATTGACGAAATAAAAACAGCATTTGCTTTCACGAATTTAAAGAAGAAAGCCAATAAAAAGATACCTAAAACATTGCCGTAAAAAATAGACCCAATTATATTTACAAGCTGTATTAAATTTTCGGCAAGATTAGCAAAGCAGGCTATAATAATAGCTATTAAACCCCAGATTAACGTAAAAATTTTGGTAGCTTTTACCATCTGTTTTTCATCTATTTCATGCTTTACATTTTTACCATATAAATCAATGGATGTAATGGTGGCCAAGGCGTTAATCTCTGAAGCGGTTGATGACATAGCAGCACTTAAAATAACTGCTAATAGTAATCCTATTAGGCCCTTTGGCAGATATTTAAGCACAAATGTTATAAACATGTAATCTCTGTCATTGGTATGCGTGTCTTTAGCAGCATCTTGATATAGTGTTTTTAGTTCGGTTTGTTTTTCTTCGTAAGCATCACTTTCAATGGGTAACAGACTTAATTCTGATTGGAGTTTATCATAGGTATTGGCATAAGTAGAATCAATGGCTCTTTTAATTAAATATTTCGATTTTAAACGATGTGTTTTTTCAATACTGTCAAGTATAAAAATATCTTGTCTTAAGCCTTCATCTTCGCTTTTTACCAATTGAATACTGAGTTCTTTTTTTCTATTGAATAATTCATTTTGCTCTTGTTGAAGATTAATATAGTCCTGTGAATATTCCGAAGCTAAAACTTTTTCAGTAGATGCATCAATAAAATTTAAAGGTGCCGGATTAAATTGATAAAAGACAAATACCATAACACCTACCAATAATATAAAGAATTGCATGGGTACTTTAAGCAACCCATTGAAAATCAATCCCATTTGCATGCCTTTTATAGATTTTGCAGATAGGTAGCGTTGTACTTGACTTTGATCGGTTCCAAAATAAGCTAATGCTAAAAATGTTCCACCAATTAATCCACTCCAAACGGTATATCTATTCTCTAAATTAAACGAAAAATCTAAAATTTCCATACGTCCGCTAGCGCCGGCTATATCCAAAGCTTTAGTGAACGAGACATCTTTAGGAATTAAATTTAAAATGATAATAAACGCAGCTATCATACCAGCAAAAATGACAAACATTTGTTGCTTTTGCGTTACCGTAACAGCTTTTGTACCACCTGAAACGGTATAGATAATTACTAATAACCCAATGATAATATTAAGCGTAATGATGTTCCAGCCCAATACCACTGATAAAATAATAGCCGGAGCAAAAATGGTGATACCAGCAGATAAACCACGCTGAATTAAGAATAAAATAGCTGTAAGACTTCGGGTCTTTAAATCGAAACGGTTTTCTAAAAATTGGTAGGCTGTGTAAACTTTTAATCGGTGATACAATGGTATAAACACCAAACAAATAATTACCATGGCTATAGGCAAACCAAAGTAAAACTGAACAAAGCCCATGCCATCTGAAAAAGCTTGACCTGTAGTAGACAAAAAGGTAATGGCACTAGCTTGTGTTGCCATAACTGATAACCCGATGGTCCACCATTGTGTATTGTTGCCTCCTTTTACATAATCGTGTACACTTTTGCTACCGCGTGTTTTCCAGGTGCCATAACCAACAATAGTTAGTAATGTTACTAAAAGTACAACCCAATCAATCCAACTTAAAGTTTGCATAGTTTAATAGGCTTGCATAATTAGGTAAAATATAATGATGTAAACAGCATTAGCGATTAAAACTATGGAGTAGAGTTTTAACCAAGGCTGCTTAGGTTCTTTTTCTTCAGACATTTTAATCGTTTAATTTAGTGTCTTGTTTTAAATCTTCTTTCCCAATGGAAAGCATGTTGGCAAATAATCTATAAGCTCCGGAAACACCTTCTGGAAACTCTCTAAAAAAGCTTAATCCTGTATATATATAATAACCTTTTCCGTATTTGGCAACTAGCAAACTACCGTCTTTTGGAGTTTCACCTTTATCATGCATGGAAAGAATAGGGGTAAAGTTATTTGACCATTCATCTGGAAAATATAAACCACGTTCTTGTGTCCAACCTTCAAAATCTTTTTCAGTGATTTTGTTTGGGTAATTTAATATTTCGTGGTTGGGGTTTAAAAAACTTACTTCAGCATTTTCGTCGGTTACGCGATCTCTCGATAAACTCAAGTCATAAGGCGCTAAGTTATCAATGGTCAATCCATAACTGGTGTTATATTGCACAATCATATTTCCACCGTTTGCAACAAATTCAAACAATTGTTGTTGTTTGAATTTTAATTCATCTAAAGTATTGTATGCTCTAATACCAACCACAACCGCATCAAATCTGCTTAATATTTCAGCATTTATTTCTTCAGGTTGAATAACGCGAACATGGTACCCGATTTGTTGTAAACTTTCAGGAACCGCATCGCCGGCACCTTTTATATAGGCAATGTTTTCACCTCTCTTTTTAATATCTAAACGTACAATTTTGCTTTCGCTTGGTAATAAAACCGTTTGAAACGGAATATGCTCATAAGCTATTTCAATAAGTTCTTTGGTATAAGTTTTATTGCCAACATGAACCATTGGCGTAATTAAACCTTCACTTTGGTTTTTTGGTGGAATTATAGTAAAAACCAATGTTTGTTCTTCGCCTTTATTTTTAATCTCAACTTTTTGTTTTTCAGGAAACACACTCCAATCTTTTGGATGCGCTATTTCAACAAAGCCTTCTAAATCATTGCGTTCAGATTTCACCACAACACTAATATCACGTTGTTTGTCATTTTCAAAAATGATAACTTTTTCGGTAATTTTTGCTGAAGTTTCTGGGATGATTTCAAACGGACGATACAGCTCTCCTTTGTCTGGTTTTGAGTAACGCTGAACAATATTTTTAGTAAACGTTATTGGGGTACTGTTTATTAAAAGATTAAAATCTACTTTATAAGCTCGAGGTGTTTCAGGTAAACCTATTAAGCTGCTATCGTCAACTTGATACATGCCCAAAGTACCTTTTTTAGTTAACCAATATGGAGTTGTAGGTTGCGCATCGTTTTTTATTTTGATGGTTTCCTTAAAATCATATTTGTTGTTGTTTTCAAGAGATATGCCTTTGCTAATATTTACGCCATTGGAATTTTTTAAGCTTACCAAGGTGATAGGAAGGTTGCTTCTGTTTAAAACTTCAATGTTTATATTAATGTTTTCATTTTGAGTAGCCCAATTGGTTTCAGCGGAAGCTTCTAAATATAAGCCTGCACACATTTCAATAATGGATTTTAATTCTTTGGTTTTTTGGGTTTTCCAATGCACATCTTCAATTTTATCTAGTAATTTATAGGCTTCCAGAAGTTGTGGTATGTGTTGCGAAGGATCTTTAAAATTAAAATTCTTTTCAACATCATGTAGAATATCACCAATAGCTTTTTCACCTTTTATTCTATTCCAAGAGGTATCAATACCTGCAAAAATGTCTTTACTTTCCGTTAATGGCTCACCTTTTAAAAATTCGATATATTCATTTTGAGAACCCCGTTGCGCTAAGCGTCCAAAGCCTTGGCATAAATGTTGGCTACTTGCCAATGCGGCAATTTCGTTATTCGATAGGCCTTTTAATGGGTAATAGGTGCCAATATCTAAACTTAGCATATTGCTTTTGTCAGCATTTTCAAAATTTTCTTGACTGCCGTAAAACCACCAACTAGTGTTAAAAAACAAACGCTTTGGTTGCCAAACACCAAAATCTTTTACCAAATTTGGATAAGCATTGGCATCACCCGATAAATCAAAAGCTTCAACACTCAACATGGCAGAACTGGTGTGATGTCCGTGGGTAGAACCTGGTGTCCTATGGTCAAAACGGTTAATGATTACATCGGGTTTAAATTTTCTTATGGCTAAAACCACATCGCTCAACACTTGGTCTTTATTCCAAATTTCCAGAGTCTCATCAGGGTGTTTTGAGTAGCCAAAATCGTTGGCTCTGGTAAACAGTTGTTCACCATCATCAATACGTCTGGCTGCCAAAAGTTCTTGGGTTCTTATGACGCCTAATAACTCTCTAATTTCTGGGCCGATAAGGTTTTGTCCGCCATCACCACGTGTTAAGGATAAGTAAGCGGTTCGTGCTTTTTCATGGTTAGACATGTATGAGATCAAGCGAGTGTTTTCATCATCTGGATGAGCAGCAACATACAATACCGAACCCAAAAAATTAAGCTTTTGAATACTTTCGTAAATTTCTGAAGAAGAAGGAGTTTGCGGTTTTTGTGCTTGTATGAAAAGGCTTGAAAGTAATATTAGAAGGCTTAAAAATGTAAACTTGCGCATGGGTAATATTGGTTAACTAACTCTCAAATATAAAAAACAAACCAGCATTTGTGCTGGTTTTAATGTTTATTTAACGCTTTATGGTTAAGTAAGCTAAATCTGTTAAAAACTAGTTTTATCAACATTATTGAAGTTGTTACCTTTACTCGTACATAAAATTTAAGACTGTTTGTTACAAAACAAATATCTTAGAAACATGAAAAACCGATATTACAGCCCCGAATTAAAGGAGCAAGCAGTTCGGTTAAGTTACCAATGGGAAAACATAAAG
>JBMTVT010000026.1:0-31145 GCA_049451635.1 Tamlana sp.
TCCAGTATTTCAATGTCTTTTTTATGGTGATAATCGATTAATTGACCAATTATAATCCTCTTGAAGTTGGTAACGTATTCTATCATGCAGTCGGTTTGGGCGCCCTTGCCAAAATTCCATTTCTACAGGTTTTACAATATAACCGCCCCAATGTTTGGGCCTAGGTATTTCTTTACCTTCATAGGCCTTCTCCAAGTCTTTAAGCTGGTTTTCAATAATGTCCCTATCAGCAATAACCTCACTTTGATTGGACACTATGGCTCCCAACTGGCTACCGCGTGGTCTAGATTCAAAATACCCATCGCTTAAATTTTCAGCTATTTTTTCGGCTTGACCTTTAATAATAACCTGTCGTTCAGCACCATGCCAAAAAAAAGATAAACATACCTTGGGGTTGTTGGCTATGGCTTTACCTTTTTCGCTGTTGTAATTGGTGAAAAATATAAAACCTTCAAACGTAAAGCGTTTAAGCAGTACTACCCTACTTCTTGGGTAACCGTCTAACCCTATGGTGGCAATAGTCATGGCATTGGTTTCATCTGCTTCAAAAAAGGCATCTACCTCATGAAACCATTTTTTAAAAAGCTCTAAGGGGTTTTCTGGTACTTCGTTTAAAAGCAATGACCCCTTTTCGTATGACTTTCTGTAATTACTTAAATCCTTTTCCATGTATTAAATCGTGTAGCAAAATAAATTATTACTTTTTTGAATATTTATATAATAAACTTCTTAATTTTAAAAACCCCTAAGTTACTAATATGAAATTTGAAAATTCTAAATTTTATAAAAATTTAAAACCTGATAAGCTATTACTGCCGTTTGGGAATTTCTACCTATATGAAAAATTTGTTGTTGCTGAAATGCACGAAGGTGTTCATTTTGATTGGAACAAAACAGAAATACTTATTAAGGAATTACTGAATTATTATGGTGAAAAACCTAAAATTGCTTTTGTTTCAAATAGAATTAACCACTACTCCATCGACCCACAAAACTGGGCTAAATGGAAAACCGAATTCGATTTTATTATAGCCAGTGCCATTATAGTTTATAACAACGCTACTTTAATGAATGCTACTATTGAAAAAAAGTTTACCGATAGAAGCATTAAACGTTGTGCAAGCATTACAGAGGCTATCGATTGGGTTTTGCATTTAAAAGAGTTTAATTAAACTCGAATACCCTACCGTCATTACATAATTCCACAGATTTAAATACTTCTTCAGCTTCGTTTTTAAACATGTTCAAGTCGTCGTATCTCGTCGAGTAATGTCCAAGCAATAAAGTGCCTACATTGGCTTGTTTGGCTATGGTAGCAGCTTGTTTTGCGGTACTGTGCTTGGTTTTTGTTGCCAAATGTGCATGCTTATCTAAAAAAGTAGATTCGTGGTACAGCACATCGGCGTTTTTTATAATGGGTATAATATCTTCCTTAAACACCGTATCGCTACAAAAGGCATAGCTTTTTGGTTTTTTACCGGGTATGGTAACGGTTTCGTTTTTTATGGCTTCCCCATTTTCATTTACCACATCAAAACCTTGTTTGAGTTTTCGGTAGTAGGACACATCAATATGGGCTTTTTCAGCTGCTTTTACGTTTAGTGTTCTGTCACCTTCTTTTTCCTTAAACAAAAACCCGTTGGTGTACACACGATGGTCTAGAGGAATGGTATGCACTTCTACTTTTTCGTCCTCAAAAATAAGTTCAGATTTTTTTGAGGTAAGTTCATGAAATATGAGGTTATAATTGGTCCATGAATCGCATAATTTCATTTGAAGCGTTATAATTTCCTTGATACCTTTTGGTCCGTGAATATGCAAATCGGTTTCACGGGTAAGCAGTCTAAATGTTGAAATTAAACCTACCAAACCAAAAAAGTGGTCACCATGCAAGTGCGAAATGAAAATGTGCTTAATTCGGCTAAACTTTATTTTATGCTTTCGCAACTCTACTTGTGTACCTTCACCACAATCAATTAAAAACATATGATTATTAATCTCTAAAACCTGCGAAGTTGTATTATTTAAGGTACGTGGTGTAGCACTGTAACAACCTAATATGGAGAGTTTCATTGTTTTTGCAATTTATAATGTAAGGCATCCAAAACAGAGAATTTACTCTTAAATGTGAAGGCGTAGGGCGTTTCCCCATGATTGTTTAAGTAATCTAAACGCTGTTTTGCATCCTGAAAAGTTGGTTCGTAGCCTACTGGAACATACCAAAAAGCCATATGTACCATATTAATTTTGTTGAACCATTCTTTTTTGCGCTTAAAAATTTCAACATGGTCAGAATTGTAAGTATAGCTGAAAAGCGCATCAAAATTGCTCCAAACCGATATGTTGATAAGCAATCCATCATCATTGAAAAACCTAGTGACTTCATCCTTATCTTCATCTTGTAACCGCCAAATAAAGCCTTCACTTTTATCGGCAATGGCATTTATTCTTTCAACATTATCTACAAAATCCCTCATAATGGGATCCTCCATTGGCGCTAATCGTTTTGCTATGTTTACTTGTGCCAGATGAAATTTACTCATATTAAAATCCTAAATCCCGTTCCATTTCTTCCATTTCGATAATATCATGGGCCTCTTGCATAGTGGGAACTACAATAATTTCGTCTGGAACGATATTTAAATCTATCTTATCGGTTACGATAACAAAGGAATGTTTAGCACCTCTGTGCGTATTGGAAATTTCTAAAAACTCAATAATATCATCCAAATTCAACGCTTTTAACGATGTTAAAGACACAATAACATTGTCGTTTTTAAATTTTGGATATAGCGCTTGTATTTTTTTTACTAATTCTACAATCGTAGCTTTTTCTTGCGTGATTATAGATATGTTTCCATTTTGATCTAAAATCATAATTTACTGTTTAATTTTTGATGCCAATAAATAAATAACAGCCATACGAATGGCTACACCATTTTGGACCTGATTCAAAATTATAGATTGTTTTGAATCGGCAACATCACTGGTAATTTCAACCCCTCTATTAATGGGGCCTGGGTGCATAATGGTTATCTCTTTATCTAAAGAATCTAATAACTCTTTGTTTACACCAAACTGCTGGGTATATTCTCTTGTAGATGGAAAATAACTGATATCCATACGTTCATTCTGCACACGAAGCATATTCGCTACAT
Organism: Tamlana sp.; assembly: GCA_049451635.1. GTDB lineage: Bacteria > Bacteroidota > Bacteroidia > Flavobacteriales > Flavobacteriaceae > JBMTVT01. The sequence goes on from JBMTVT010000026.1 coordinate 3,159, forward strand.
CGCACCATTTCAATGCTTTACGTAAATCTGTTTCAACTATTACTCCAAGCTTATCGATATACTTAGGAATTAAGGTTTTAGGTCCGCAAACCATCACTTGGGCTCCTTGTAACTGAAGTGCAAAGATATTTGAAAGGGCTACTCTACTGTGTAAAATATCGCCAACAATAACTATTTTTTTGCCTTTAACATCTCCCAATTTTTCTCGTATGGAATACGAGTCCAACAAAGCTTGGGTTGGATGCTCATGGGCGCCATCACCTGCGTTTATAATACTGGCATTAACATGTTTTGATAAAAACACACCAGCTCCAGGATTTGGGTGGCGCATTACAACCATATCAACTTTCATTGATAAGATATTGTTTACCGTATCGATTAAAGTTTCTCCTTTTTTAACTGATGATTGTGCTGATGAAAAATTGATAACATCGGCAGACAAACGTTTTTCGGCCAATTCAAAAGACAATTTTGTTCTTGTGGAATTCTCGAAAAACAAATTCGCTATAGTGATATCTCTGAGCGAAGGCACTTTTTTAATCGGGCGATTAATGACTTCTTTAAAATGATCGGCAGTTTCAAAAATAAGTTGAATATCTTGTTTGTTGAGATATTTTATACCCAATAAGTGATTGACACTTAGTTCGCTCATTTTTCTTTATTTTTCAATTAAATAAACCGAATCTTCTTTATCGTATTCCATCCAGTTTACTTTTACTTTTTCATTATTAATAACATCAACTTGTCTGCCTCTATAATCTGGCTGAATGGGTAAATGCCTGCTAAATCGTCTGTCAATTAAAGTCAGCAACTCAATTTGATTGGGCCTACCAAACGATTGGATGGCTGTTAATGCAGCCCTGATACTTCTTCCCGTATATAGCACATCGTCAACAAACACAATGTTTTTATCTTCCACCAAAAAGTTGATTTTTGTTTTGTTGGCTTCGAGTGGCTTTTCACTTCTACGAAAATCGTCTCTAAAAAAAGTAATATCTAAATACCCTAATTGAATATTTTTAACCTTGTAATCCTCTTTCAATATTTTTGCCAATCTTTCAGCAAGGAAAATGCCTCTGGGTTGTAAGCCAATTAAAACAGTGTTAGAAAAATCGTTGTGTTTTTCAATAAGTTGACAAGCCAATCGGTGTAGAATGATGTTTACCTCTTTTGCGTTAAGTAAAACTTTTTGACTCATATTTTGTCCAAACGTATTTGGGTTACAAAGGTAATGTAAAAATTGAGAAGTAAAAATATAAAATGATACTTATAAAAAAGCCCCACATTTCTGTGAGGCTTAAAATTATAAACTTGTTAGGAAAATTACTTTTTCTTAGCTGTTGTTTTAGCTTTTGTTTTAGTAGTTTTTCCGTCCATTTTATCTTTAAGAGCTTGTAAAGCATCGTTAGCATCACCTAAAGTTGGTTTAGCCTCAGCTACTGCTGCTTCTGCTTTTTTAACTGCTTGCTTCACTATTTTAGCCTCTTCAGCTCTAAATACCGCTGTATGCGATGCTACTACACGTTTAAACTCTTTATTGAATTCGATAATTTTAAATTCTGCAGTTTCTCCTTTTTTAAGCTTGCTACCGTCTTCTTTTTCAAGGTGACGAGCAGGAACAAACGCTAATATATCTTCATTAAACTCAACAGTAGCACCTTTGTCTACCATTTCAGAGATTTCAGCTGTATGTACAGTATCTAAAGCAAACTCTGTTTCGTATTTGTCCCAAGGGTTTTCAGTAGTTTGTTTGTGACCTAAACTTAGTTTACGTCCTTCAACATCCAACTCTAATACAATAACATCTAATTTATCTCCTACTGCACAAAACTCACTTGGATGCTTAATTTTCTTAGTCCAAGACAAATCAGAGATATAAATCAATCCGTCAATACCTTCTTCTAATTCAACAAAAACACCAAAGTTTGTAAAGTTACGCACGACACCAACATGCTTAGATCCTAATGGATATTTGCCAGTGATATCTGTCCATGGATCAGCCGTTAATTGCTTAATGCCAAGTGACATTTTACGCTCTTCTCTATCAAGAGTCAAGATAACAGCTTCAACTTCATCTCCAACAGAAACGAAATCTTGAGCTGAACGTAAATGTGTAGACCAAGACATTTCAGATACGTGAATTAAACCTTCAACACCATCAGCTACTTCAATAAACGCACCGTAATCTGCGATAACTACAACTTTTCCTTTAACTTTATCACCTACTTTTACAGTATCGGCTAAAGCTTCCCAAGGATGTTTGCTTAATTGTTTTAATCCTAATTGGATTCTTGATTTATCTTCATCAAAATCAAGGATTACCACATTTAATTTTTGATCTAATTCAACAATCTCATTAGGATGGTTGATTCTAGACCATGATAAATCTGTAATGTGAATTAATCCGTCAACACCACCAAGATCAATAAACACACCGTAAGACGTGATGTTTTTAACAACACCTTCCAGTACTTGACCTTTTTCTAATTGACCAATGATTTCTTTCTTTTGTTCTTCAATATCAGCCTCAATAAGTGCTTTATGGGAAACTACTACGTTTTTAAATTCGTGGTTAATTTTAACAACTTTAAATTCCATAGTTTTGTTTACAAACTGATCGTAATCTCTAATTGGTTTAACGTCAATTTGAGACCCTGGCAAGAATGCTTCGATGCCAAAAACATCTACAATCATACCACCTTTGGTTCTACATTTTACAAAACCATTAACGATTTCACCTGTTTCGTGTGCTTTATTAACACGATCCCATGCTTTGATTACTCTGGCTTTTCTGTGAGATAATACTAATTGCCCTGTTGCATCTTCACGCACATCAATTAATACTTCTACTTTATCACCTACTTTTAAATCTGGGTTGTAACGAAATTCGTTTAATGAGATAACACCTTCAGATTTAGCGTTAATGTCTATAATAGCATCACGGTCAGTAATATGAACTACTTCTCCTGTTACTACTTCGTCATTAAGTGTATCAACAAAATTTTCAGCTACTAATTTTTCAAATTCCTTAAGTTGTTTGTCATCAACTTCATCAATACCTTCTTGGTAGTTGTGCCAATTAAACTCTTTTAGGAATTTTTCAGGGTTTGCTTTTGCTTCAGATACTACTGGAGCTTCAGCAGTTTTTGTTTCAGTTGCTTCTACCGATGCTTCGATATCAGCTTGTTTTGCTTTTTCAGCCATTTAATAAAATTAAAACAATGCCATTTAAATTTTCATCTCTGTGAAAACGCCACTACATTGCGATTTGTATTCTGTATGTTTCGGAAGTTTTAAGCGATTAACACACAGAAGTGTTATTGTTTTTTTATAGCTCGTTTCCTTTTATCATTCCGACGATTCGCTAAAAGGAGTGCAAAAATACATATTTTTGATGTAATTACCTAAAAATGAAAAAAATAAATTAGCGCTTATGCCATTTTATAAAAAACTGAAATTCCTATAGTATTTTTCTTCTAAAACAATAAATTAATTCACTATGTAATAAGGTGAAAACATTATTTTAAATAAACACATTATAGTTAAAGAAAAGTATCAACCTGTACTAGATTTAGGGAAAGCATTAAACATCCAAAACGGCGATGTTAAAGTTGAATATGGGGTCTTAAAAATTAAAGGAACTGCCAAAACACCTTACGAAAAAAACATTCTTTGGGATAAGTTAAAAGAAACTGGCGGTGAACACCCTAGCGATATTAAAGCGAACATTACAGTTGCAGACGATAGCGTTTATGCAAGACATATAGCAAAAAGCGGTGAAACTTTAGGGAAGATCGCTAAGCATTATTATGGAAACCCATCAAAATATCACGATATTTTTAAGGCAAACTCTGATATTTTAAAAAATCCAGATTTGATTTATCCAGATCAAGAATTGATTATTCCTAATTTGTAGTTGAACAACATTTAAAAAAAGCGAATTTAAATTTAAGTTCGCTTTTTTTTATTCGGCATCTTCTAGAGCCATGGTAACCAATTGAAGTATCTTATTAAACTGATCTTTTAATGATAAATTGGAATTGTCGATTTCAATAGCATCTTTAGCTTTAACCAATGGAGAGTCCTTTCTATTTGAATCTAAATAATCGCGCTCTTTCACATTGTTTAAAACATCATCATAATCAATTTTATCTCCTTTCTCAAGAAGTTCTTTATAGCGTCTTTTTGCTCTTATTTCAGCTGAAGCAGTCATGAATATTTTTAATTCGGCATCAGGAAATACAACTGTGCCAATGTCTCTGCCATCCATTACAACGCCTTTATCTTTTCCCAGTTTTTTCTGTTTTTCCACTAATTTTTTACGAACCTCTAAAACCGCAGCGACTTTACTCACAAAACCTGAAACTTCTAGCGTTCTAATTTCCTTTTCAACATTAACATCATTTAAATACACTTCTGCAAAACCCTTTTCCTCATTGAATTTAAAACTTATTTCAATGTTTGGTAATTGATAAATAAGGGCTTCAAGATTAAAATCGGTATCATCAATCAATCCCTTTTGCATGGCATAATAAGTAATGGCTCTGTACATGGCTCCTGAGTCTACATACACATAACCCAAATGTTTCGCTAGCTGTTTGGCAACGGTACTTTTACCTGTCGAAGAAAACCCGTCTATGGCTATGGTTATTTTGTTCATGTTATTGTGCCTTGAGTGCGCTAAATTACTTAAAATAATTAAAGTTAAAGGGCTTTAAATACTTAAAGTATTTTTACTGTAAATCTATCTGTAAACCGAAGAAGTTTGAATTGGCGGCACTGGTATATTTTGCATGGGTATAACTAAAACGCATTTTATTCATTTTGATTGAAATACCTGCTGATACTCCTGAAAAATTACGCTGGTCTAAAATTCTAAGTTCTTCCCCCCTTCTAAAATTATATCCCAAACGAATGTTAAACCCACCTTCAGGGAAAATCTCAGCTCCTAAAATTGTATGCCTTATTACCTGCCCTAGAAACCCTACTTTCTCATCGCTTTGATTCCCTGCCAAATCACTTGTTGTTCTTGCAGGGTTTGAAGTGGCTATTGGCCATTTCTGCAAGTTCTCAAGAGTAACATGCCAGCGAATGGGCACATTTTCTAAGCGTTGCGACATACCAAAATCGACTTCAAATGGTAAACTCTCTTTTAACCCTGCATAAGTGGTTATTTGGGTTCCTAAATTTCTAACTACCAAAGCTGCATTAAAGTTTAAGTAATTATCAATATATATCAAACCCAAATCTACAGCGGCTCCCAATGAGTTGTATTGTTCTAATTTTGAGGTGATAACCTTTACATTTCCACCAAAATAAAAATCGGAATATCCTATTTGTATGGCACATCCAAATGATAGTGCTGCTTCATTACCTGTAAATGAACCTGTTGAATTACCTTGCTCATCATACCCATCAAATGAGCCATAATTGATATAAGTAACCCCCGCATGAAAGGTTTGTGTATGCCTATCTAAAGTATAAGCATATGATGCTGTACCATATCCAATGCCTCCTAAATAGCTGGTATAATTTATTGCCAATTGATTATCCATATCAACATTTATGGTAGCAGGATTAAACAACGCCTGCGTAACATCATAATCTACATTGGTTAAAACCTTACCTCCTAATGCTGCTTGACGTGGCGACGATATCAAGTTTAAAAATTGATAGGTTGTCTCGCCTCCTAGCTGCGCAAAGGACATAGCAGAAATAAAGAGATAAAAAATTAGGAAGGTTTTTCTTAGCATATTTACATCACAAAGTAAATAAATCTATCTTAAAACGATATCATTAACCATTTATTTTAAATATGATTTATAAATAAAAAACCTCGAAGCTTTCGAGGTTAAAAGATTATAACTTTTTATATCTTTTTTGGATTTTTTACTTTTTGATTTGTGAGGGCTAATTTAATAACATCGCTCATATCCGTAACATAGTGAAACGTCAATCCTTTTAGGTATTCGGGTTTTATTTCTTCAATATCACGACGGTTTTCCTCACACAACAAAATCTCTTTGATTCTAGCACGTTTTGCTGCCAGTATCTTTTCTTTAATACCGCCAACAGGAAGTACTTTTCCCCGAAGGGTAATTTCTCCTGTCATAGCGATACTCTTCTTTACTTTTCGTTGCGTAAATAATGACACTAATGATGTTAACATAGTCACACCTGCACTTGGCCCATCTTTTGGAGTGGCACCTTCGGGTACGTGAATATGCACATTGTAGTTATCAAAAACCGAAGCATCTAAACCAAATTCATCAGCATGTGATTTTATATATTCCATGGCAATAGTAGCCGATTCTTTCATCACTTTACCTAAGTTACCAGTGATGGTTAGACTACCTTTTCCTTTTGATAAAATAGACTCAATAAAAAGAATATCACCACCCACACGCGTCCAAGCTAACCCTGTTACAACACCCGCTACATTATTATTCTCATATTTATCGCGTTCTAGCTTAGGGCCACCTAAAACTTCGATAATATCTTCATTAGTGACTTTTATGTTATAAGCTTCTTCCATAGCAATGTTTTTGGCTGCATAACGTACCATTTTAGCTATTTGCTTTTCTAAACCGCGAACTCCTGACTCTCTTGTGTAACCTTCAACTATTTTCTCTAATTGAGCCTTACCAATTTTTAAATCTTTATCAGATAAACCATGCTCTTTTAATTGTTTGGGAAGCAAATGGCGTTTTGCTATTTCTACCTTTTCTTCAATAGTATAACCGGTTACATTAATAATCTCCATTCGGTCTTTTAAGGCCGGTTGAATGGTAGACAAACTGTTTGAGGTTGCAATAAACATGACTTTAGACAAATCGTAACCCATCTCTAAGAAGTTATCATAAAACTCACTGTTTTGTTCTGGGTCCAGCACTTCCAACATAGCAGAAGATGGATCGCCTTGATGTGAATTTGATAGCTTATCTATTTCATCTAAAACAAAAACCGGGTTGGAAGTTCCTACTTTTTTCAAGCTTTGAATGATACGCCCTGGCATAGCACCAATATAGGTTTTTCTATGTCCGCGAATTTCAGCTTCATCACGCAAACCTCCCAAGGAGATACGTACGTATTCCCTTCCCAATGCCTCGGCAATAGATTTTCCCAAGGATGTTTTACCAACCCCTGGAGGACCATACAGACATAGAATGGGTGATTTCATATCGTTTCGCAATTTTAAAACTGCCAAGTATTCTATAATACGTCGTTTTACATCTTCAAGACCAAAATGATCTCTGTCCAAAATTCTTTTGGCACGCTTTAAATCAAATATATCCTTACTAAACTCATTCCATGGTAAGTCCAAAAATAACTCTAAATAGTTACGCTGTATAGAATATTCTGCAACTTGGGGGTTCATACGTTGCAGTTTGGCTATTTCCTTTTCAAAATGTTTTGCCACTTTTTCATCCCAAAGTTTCTCTTTAGCTTGGGCTTTCATCTCATCAATTTCCTCATCGTGACTCACACCACCCAATTCTTCCTGAATGGTTTTCATTTGCTGATGCAGGAAATATTCTCGCTGTTGCTGGCTCATATCCATTTGAACCTTAGACTGGATATCGTTTTTAAGTTCAAGTTTTTGAAACTCAACATTCATGTACTTAAGTGTAGCCAAGGCACGCTTTTTAAGATCGTTTATCTCTAAAAGCTCTTGCTTTTCGGCTACTGAAAGATTCATGTTTGATGATACAAAATTCACCAAGAACGAATTGCTCTCAATATTTTTAATGGCGAAAGATGCTTCACTGGGAATGTTCGGGCTTTCTTTTATAATCTCTAAAGCCAAATCCTTAATAGAATCAATTATCGCTGAAAATTCTTTGCTTCTTGTAGCGGGCTTAGCCTCGGGCAAATCTCTAATGGTAGCATTCATATAAGGTTCTTCGGTAATAACCTCAGCAACTTTAAAGCGTTTTTTACCTTGAATGATTACCGTTACGTTACCATCTGGCATCTTTAAAACACGCAGTATTCTGGCAACTGTACCAGTTTCGTGGATTTCCTTAGCTGTTGGATTCTCAACAGTTTCATCCTTTTGGGCAACCACACCAATAACTTTACCGCCTTTGTTGGCATCATTAATAAGTTTAATAGATTTATCTCTACCAGCAGTTATAGGAATGACAACACCAGGAAACAATACGGTATTTCTTAGCGATAGAATAGGTAGTGTTTCGGGCAATTCTTCGTTATTTATGGCTTCTTCATCTTCAGGTGTCATTAACGGGATTAATTCTGAGTTTTCATCAAAATCCTGTAATGACAAACTGTCAAGACTTATAAAATTAGATTTCTTCATAGGTATATTTAGGTCAATCTGTCATTAAAAACAGACTTTGCTTTATTCTAAAAATGTATTAATTATTTTTAAACAATTGAAAAACAGATATTTATAATGAATAAAGTTTTATCAATCACTATACAAAGTCAATACTTATGCCAATTATAAAAAAGATGTTGCTTCAATTTTACATTTTCCCAGCTTTCTTCAAAGCAAATAAAATCACAATTGGGATTGCTAATAAACCAATCATCAATAAATTGGTTTCAAACAACCAAGGTGATAACACTAAAGTAATTAAATAGCCTCCTATAGCGCCTCCAAAATGGGCGTCATGGCCAATATTACCTATGCGGTTTTTCATCCCGTAAATGGAGTATAGCAAGTAGCCAATACCAAAAACATATGCTGGTATAGGAATAGGAATAAAAAACATATACAAACTCATACCTGGTTGCAATAAAATTGCTGAATAAATAACCCCCATTACTGCACCACTTGCTCCAACAGCACTGTAATGGTATTCATTTTTATGAAAATAAACCGATAACAAACTCCCTAAAACCAAACTACCAAAGTAAATGAGCAAAAATTGCATAGGGCTCAAAAAGCGTATTACTACATCAGCAAAAAAGTAAAGCGATAGCATATTAAACAGTAAATGTTGAGTATCGGCATGCAAAAAACCTGAACTTACAATTCGTATTTGCTCACCACGTTGTACACCACCAACGTGTAGTTTGTATTTATCAAAAAAACCAAAATCATTGAAGCCTTTAAAGGAAATAATAACATTAGCTGCAATCAATATAATGGTTATTAAGTCTATTTTACCCATATTGTTTAAACGTTAAAAATCTAAATTAACATATATTTGCAAATCTAAAATTAATTCATGCAATTTCTAGTTTATATTTTGGTTTATCCGTTTTTGTGGATTGTTTCTATATTGCCTTTTAGATTATTATACCTGTTTTCTGATGTACTTTACATATTCACTTACCGCATTTTTGGATATAGAAAAAAAGTGGTTATTGATAATCTGAATTTGGTTTTTCCTGAAAAGTCTGAAGCGGAAATTAAGCGTATTACCAAAGTATTTTATCATCATTTGTGTGATATGATTGTAGAATCCATAAAATCCATGACCATCTCAGAAGCTGAAATGAAAAAGCGCTTCACATTCACCAATATTGAGCTGATACAAAATATAGAAAACCAAAATAGAAGTATCATTTTAATGTGTGCCCACTACGCAAGTTGGGAATGGATTTTTATTATTCAAACCTATATAAAATCTAGAGGTTATGGTATATACAAGCAATTGGCAAATCGATATTTTGACAAACTTGTTAAACGCATTAGAGCAAAATATAATACTTATTTGATTACAACCAAGGAAACCATACCTACTTTAATTGAAGCTAAAAAACAAGGTGTTTTGTCTATTAGTGGGTTTGCATCAGACCAGTCCCCAAAACTGGACAGAGCATTTCACTGGCAAGAGTTTATGGGTATTAAAGTCCCCGTGCATACAGGGGCTGAAATGTTAGCCAAAAAATTGGATATGGCTGTAGTATTTTTTAAGGTAAAAAAGATAAAACGTGGATACTACGAAACTACGTTTAAAACCATTACACTCGAGCCTAAAACTTACAAAGATTACGAGATTACCAATATGTTTTTAAAACTTGTTGAAGAGCAAATTTATGAAGCCCCAGAATATTACTTATGGACCCATAAACGCTGGAAGCATAGAGATAAAAACGTTATTTAAGTCTCTTACTATTCATTAGAAACTGAAAAATCGAAAATTAAATCTTTAAGCTTCCCTTAATTAGAACTGCTTAATTTGCCAAATAAACTTATAACAAACTAAATATCGGCTATCTCACTCAATTCTGCAATAAATTTACCCGCCAATATATCAGCTTCTTCTTGCGATTTGGCCTCGGTGTAAATTCTAATAATAGGTTCAGTGTTACTTTTACGCAAGTGTACCCAATTTTCAGGGAAATCAATTTTTACGCCATCAATAGTTGTTAATTTATCATTTTGGTATCTGTTTTCAATTTCCTTTAAAATACCATCAACATCTAAATCTGGTGTTAATTCAATCTTCTTTTTACTCATAAAGTAATTGGGGTATGTTTTTCTAAGCTGGCTCACACTTATATTTTTATCTACCAATAAACTTAAAAATAAGGCAACACCAACCAAGGCATCACGACCATAATGCGCCTCTGGATAAATAATACCTCCGTTCCCTTCGCCACCAATAACAACCTTATTCTTTTTCATCAATTTCACAACATTTACCTCACCTACAGCACTAGCTTCATAAGTACCACCATGCTTTTCTGTGATATCCCGTAACGCTCTAGTAGAACTCATGTTGCTAACTATGTTTCCTGGTGTTCTACTCAATACATAATCAGCACAAGCTACCAAGGTGTATTCTTCACCAAACATCTCACCATTTTCATCTATAAAAGCTAAACGGTCTACATCGGGGTCTACAACGATACCAAAATCTGCTTTATGTTTTTTAACCGCTTCAGATAAATCGGTTAAATGTTCCTTTAAAGGCTCCGGGTTATGTGGAAAATGCCCGTTAGGTTCACAGTGGATTTTAATTACATCAACCCCCAAACGCTCCAAAAGCAATGGAATAGCAATACCTCCAGTTGAGTTAACACCATCTACTACCACCCTAAATCGGGCTTCTTCAATAGGTTTTACTTTTACTAATGGTAAATCTAGCACTTCAATAATATGTAAATCTATATAATCTTGGCTCTTAGTGATTTTACCAAGGCTATCAACATCGGCAAAAATTATGTTATCACTCTCAGCAATTTCTAAAATTTTAGCACCTTCAACAGCATCCAAAAACTCCCCTTTTGCATTTAAGAGCTTTAAGGCATTCCATTGTTTTGGATTGTGGCTTGCGGTTAAAATAATACCGCCATCAGCATGTTCCATAGGTACAGCAACTTCAACCGTTGGAGTAGTAGACAAACCTAAATCAACCACATGTATGCCCATGCCAACTAAGGTGTTCATTACCAAACTTTGAATCATCTTACCAGAAATACGGGCATCCCTTCCCACTACTACCTTGTAGTGTTCTTTTTCACGTTGTTGCTTCAACCACACCCCATAGGCAGATGCAAACTTTACGGCATCAATAGGTGTTAAATTCTCGCCTACTTGTCCTCCAATGGTCCCTCTAATTCCTGAAATTGATTTTATAAGTGTCATAATCGTTTTTGAAAATTAATAAGCAAATATAGTATTTCAAAATCGGTTTTCTAAAAACAGAATTCGTAAATTTCACAAATGAATTATCTAGCTCATATTTATTTATCAGGTGAAAATGATTTAGTTACCATAGGCAATTTTATTGCCGATGGTATTAAAGGAAAAAGTTATAAAAAATACCCAAAAAACATCCAAATAGGTATTTTGTTACACAGACATATTGATACATTTACTGATGCCCATGAAACAGTTAGACTAAGCACCAAAAGACTCCATAAAAAATATGGGCACTATTCAGGAATTATTGTTGATATTTTATACGACCATTTTTTAGCCAAAAATTGGAATACTTATTCTGAAGTCCCGTTAGAAATTTATGTAGATAATTTTTACGATTCACTTGAAGAACACTATAGTATTTTACCGCCTCGTATACAAAAAATGATGCCCTATATGATTACTGATAATTGGCTACATAGCTATAAATCAATTGATGGCATTTCGAGAGTTTTAGATGGTATGAACAAACGCACTAAAAACCGTTCTAGTATGAATGAAGCAGTGAACGAACTAGAAATATTTTATAAAGAGTTTGAAAATGAATTCACTAATTTTTTTGATGAGCTTATCGCTTCTTCCAAAAAAAAAATTAAAGACATTATATGATTTATGAAAAAAATCATCTACCTCATAATTTTTGTCCTTCTAGTTTCATCCTGTGAAAAAACAGAAAAAAAACCAACTACTGGCCTCATAACTAAAAGCGCTATGATTGTTTCTGCCCGTGCGGAGGCCTCTAAAATTGGCAGCGATATCATGAAAAAAGGAGGCAATGCCTTTGATGCCATGGCAGCAACCCAACTAGCTTTGGCAATTGCCTATCCATATGCAGGCAACTTGGGTGGTGGTGGCTTTATGGTTTACAGGATGGCTGATGGTGAAATAGGTTGTTTAGATTTTAGAGAAAAAGCCCCTGCTGCTGCTACAAAAAACATGTATTTGAATGAACATGGTGATGTAATTCCAGATAAAAGCACACTTGGCGCTATGGCAGTTGGTGTTCCAGGTACTATTGCTGGTGTTTTTGAAGTTCATAAAAAACTTGGGGTTTTACCCATAGAAGATATTATTTCTCCAGTTATAGAATTGGCACATAAAGGTATTGTTGTTACCGAAAAGCAAGAAAAACGAATTAAAAAATACCAACCTCTTTTCCCAAAAGCCAACAAAGATTCCATAATATTTGATAAACAATGGAAAGAAAATGACACCATTAAATATCCAGCATTGGCGAGAACCTTAGAGCGTATCTTAAAATATGGTGAGGATGAATTTTATAGAGGTGAAACTGCTAAAATACTCGCTAAATTTATTCAAGATAATGGTGGTATTGTTACTGAAGAAGATTTAGCAAACTATGAAGCAAAATGGCGCACACCCATTACGTTTATGTATGATGACTTAAAAATTATTTCTATGTCGCCACCATCAAGCGGTGGTGTTTGTTTAGCACAAATCATGAAAATGATTGAACCATACAAGCTTCATGAATACGGCCATAATTCTGTAAAAGCCATTCAAGTAATTACAGAAGCCGAAAGACGTGCTTATGCCGATAGGAGTTATTATTTAGGCGACCCTGATTTTGTTTCAATGCCTTTGGAAACATTAGTTGACACAAAATACTTAAATCAACGCATGAGTGATTTTTCATTTAAAAAAGCCACATTATCAAGTGCTATTTCCCATGGCAATATACAAGTAATTGAGAGTGACGAAACAACGCATTTCTCTATTGTAGATCCAAATGGTAATACCGTTTCTGTTACCACAACATTAAATGGGGCCTATGGTTCAAAGTTATATTGCTCAGAATTAGGCTTCTTTTTAAACAATGAAATGGATGATTTTAGTAGTAAACCCGGTGAGCCCAATATGTTTGGCCTTATTGGTGCAGAAGCCAACAGCATAGCTCCAGAAAAACGAATGTTAAGCTCTATGACACCAACCATTGTAGAGAAAAATGGCAACCTTTACATGGTAGTAGGCACACCTGGTGGTTCTACAATCATTACCTCGGTTTTGCAAACTATTTTAAATGTCCACGAATTTAAAATGACCATGCAAGACGCCGTAAATTCGCCTAGGTTCCACCATCAATGGTTACCTGATGATATTAAAATGGAACCTAATTTGTTTGATAAATCCGTTATTAACCAATTAGAAAAATTGGGTTACAAAATCAATGAAGAAGATTCGCTTGTTATTGGCAAAGTCGATGGAATACTTGTTTTAGATGACCAATCGTATGAAGGTGGTGCAGATTATCGAGGGGATGATACAGCTGTCGGTTTTTAAAGATATTCTTTCCTTAAAACAATAGTATTTAATAATTTAGACACTTTTACGCATAATTTAGATGCTATTTTATGACCAAAAAATCGAGTAAAATATTTAAAATAGTAACAGGAGTTATCATCTTCCTTTCGCTTCCTAGTTTGTTGTTTTTTGGTTTTTTATTTTTAAAATATAACGAAGATCTACCTACAGGAATTCAAGGTAAAGAAGCAGATGCCTTAGCATATAGAATGCTGGAAGCCCTAGACTATGAGGCTTACAAAAACACCCATTACATAGAGTGGTCATTTAAAAAACGACATCATTATAAATGGGATAAAAAAAACAATACTTGCGATGTGTATTGGAAAGAGTATAAAGTAACCTTAAACCTAAATAACTTATCGGAAAGTAAAGCCTACATACACAGCTTTAAAACTGAAAGTGAAATTGCTGATTGTTTAATTAAAAAGGCAACCAACTATTTTAATAACGATTCCTTTTGGCTTGTAGCACCTTACAAGGTTTTTGATGAAGGCACAGAGCGTAGGCTTGTAAAAACCAAAAACAACAAAGATGCTTTACTTGTTACCTATACTAACGGTGGCACAACTCCCGGCGACTCTTATTTATGGTTACTTGATGATAATGGAAAACCTTATGCCTTTAAAATTTGGGCTGATATTTTACCCATTGATGGTCTGGAAGCTTCTTGGAGTGATTGGACAACAACACAAACAGGAGCACAATTACCAATCTTTCATAATCTCTTGGTTTTAGGCTTGGAAATTGATGGAGTAAAAGGAACAAATTAAGCCTAAGTTTTAGTAAATCTATAACAAACTTCACTTCATTTTTAAAAGCAAAAAACGTAACTTCGCAACTTTGCGATTTTATGAGCCAATTTGACGAATTTATTGAGGTAAAAGGAGCACGTGTACACAATCTTAAAAACATTGATGTATCTATTCCGCGTGAGCAGCTTGTGGTAATTACAGGGCTCTCAGGTAGCGGAAAATCGTCATTGGCCTTTGATACCATTTATGCAGAAGGACAACGCCGATACATTGAAACATTTTCGGCTTATGCACGTCAGTTTTTAGGAGGGTTGGAACGCCCCGACGTTGATAAAATCGATGGCCTTTCACCTGTAATTGCCATTGAGCAAAAAACAACCAGTAAATCGCCGCGTTCTACAGTGGGCACCATTACTGAAATTTATGATTTTTTAAGATTACTTTTTGCTCGTGCTAGTGACGCTTATAGCTACAATACAGGCGAAAAAATGATAAGTTACAGCTATGAGCAAATAAAAGAGCTTATAATTAGTGATTTTAAAGGAAAGCGGATTAATATACTGGCTCCTGTTGTGCGTTCCCGAAAAGGGCATTATCGTGAATTGTTCGAACAAATTGCCAAACAAGGTTTTGTAAAAGTGAGGACTAATGGAGAAATACGCGATATCACCAAAGGCATGAAACTGGATCGTTACAAAACCCACGACATCGAAATCGTTATTGACAGACTCAAAATTAATGATTCGGTTGATAACGATAACCGATTAACAGAAACCATCAATACAGCGATGTACCATGGTGAGGATGTGCTTTTGGTAATTGACCAAGACACCCAAGAAACTCGGTATTTTAGTAGCAGCTTAATGTGCCCTACCTCTGGGATTTCATACCCAAACCCAGAACCCAATAACTTTTCATTCAACTCACCAAAAGGAGCTTGCAACCATTGCAATGGCATCGGTGCTTTGTATCAGGTAAATGAAAACAAAATTGTTCCTGATAAAAACCTATCAATTAAAGCAGGCGCATTGGCACCACATGGACCAGAAAAAAACAGTTGGATTTTTAAACAGTTTGAAACCATAGCACAACGTTTCAATTTTAAATTAAGCGATCCTTACAAGGATATTCCCGAGGAAGCTAAACAAATTATTTTGTATGGTGGCAATGAAAAGTTTTCTATAGAAAGTAAAACTTTAGGGGTAACTCGTGATTACAAAATAGATTTTGAGGGTGTGGCTAACTTCATTGAAAATCAATACAAAACAGCTGATTCTACATCCCTAAAACGTTGGGCAAAAGACTATATGGACAAAATTACGTGTCCCGTATGTGAGGGCTCGCGTTTAAAAAAAGAATCTCTTTATTTTAAGATAAACAACAAGAATATTGCAGAACTGAGTAATACTGATATTGTTGAACTAGCTGAATGGTTTAATGACCTTAAAAACCAACTTTCAGAAAAACAAACAAAAATTGCTGAAGAGGTAGTAAAAGAAATTAAATCTAGACTTCAATTTTTGTTGGATGTTGGTTTAGATTACTTAACGTTAAACCGAAGTTCAAAATCGCTTTCTGGTGGCGAGGCGCAACGTATTCGTCTGGCAACCCAAATAGGCTCACAATTGGTTGGTGTGCTTTATATTTTAGATGAACCCAGTATTGGGTTGCACCAACGTGACAATGAAAAGTTGATAAACTCTTTGGTTTCGCTTCGTGATATTGGGAATTCGGTTATAGTTGTTGAACATGATAAAGATATGATAGAGCGTGCCGATTATGTAATTGATATTGGCCCAAAAGCAGGAAAACACGGAGGTGAAATTATTAGTGTTGGTACCCCAAAAGAACTTAAAACACACAACACATTAACAGCTGATTATTTAAACAGAAATAAACAAATTGAAGTCCCTAAAAAACGACGTTCGGGTAATGGTAAGTTTATAGAACTCACTGGCTGCACAGGAAATAATTTAAAAAATGTATCGGTAAAATTTCCTTTAGGTAAAATGATTGGGGTTACGGGCGTTTCAGGCAGCGGTAAATCTACCTTGATAAACGAAACTCTTTACCCAATTTTAAATGCGCATTATTTCAATGGTTTAAAAAAACCGATGCCCTATAAAAGCATTAAGGGCTTAGAACATATTGACAAAGTTATCGATATTAACCAATCGCCCATTGGCAGAACCCCCAGAAGCAACCCCGTAACCTACACGGGAACGTTTGGGGTAATTAGAGCGCTTTTTGCAAAAATTCCTGAAGCCATGATTCGCGGTTACAAAGCAGGGCGTTTTAGCTTTAATGTTAAAGGAGGGCGTTGTGAAACCTGTCAAGGAGGTGGTTTACGGGTTATTGAAATGAATTTTTTACCCGATGTATATGTTGAGTGTGAAACTTGCCAAGGGAAACGATTTAACAGGGAAACCTTAGAAATTCGTTATAAAGGTAAAAACATCAGTGATGTACTAAACATGACCATTAATGAAGCTGTTGAATTTTTTGAGCACATTCCAAAAATTCATAAAAAACTTAAAACCATAAAAGATGTTGGTTTAGGTTATATCACTTTAGGGCAACAAAGCACAACGCTTTCTGGCGGTGAAGCGCAACGTATAAAACTTGCTACAGAGCTTTCAAAAAGAGATACGGGCAATACCTTTTATATTTTAGACGAACCTACTACTGGCCTTCATTTTGAAGACATAAGGGTGCTTATGATAGTTCTTAACAAACTGGCAAATAAAGGAAATACATTGCTCATAATAGAACACAATTTGGACGTTATAAAAACTGTAGACCATATTATTGATATTGGCTATGAAGGTGGTAAAGGGGGTGGACAAATAATTGTAGAGGGTACGCCTGAAGAGGTCTCAAAACATAAAAAAAGCTATACTGCTAAATTTCTAAGAAAAGAATTAAATTAGCAAACTTGCCTATAGGCAAATAAATAAAAAAAAGCATATGAGAAAAGAGCAACATCACAAAGGTTGGAACGAGATAAAAACAAATGATTCCTGGGCTATTTTTAAAATCATGGGTGAGTTTGTTAATGGTTTTGAAAAAATGAGCAAAATAGGCCCTTGTGTATCAATTTTTGGTTCAGCAAGAACAAAGCCAGATAATAAATACTATAAACTTGCAGAGGGCATTGCAAAAAGAATTGTTGAAGCTGGTTATGGCGTGATTACTGGTGGTGGCCCCGGTATTATGGAAGCCGGAAACAAAGGTGCGCATTTAGGTGGCGGAACCTCGGTAGGCTTAAATATTGAATTGCCTTTTGAACAACATGATAACCCTTACATTGATCATGATAAAAGCTTGGATTTTGATTATTTTTTTGTTAGAAAAGTAATGTTTGTAAAATATTCTCAAGGATTTGTAGTTATGCCTGGAGGCTTTGGTACACTAGACGAGCTTTTTGAGGCTATCACACTAATACAAACACACAAAATTGGCAAATTTCCAATTATTTTGGTTGGTACAGATTTTTGGGAAGGCTTAATGGAATGGGTTAAAAAGACACTTTTAGAATCGTTTTCAAATATCAGCCCTAAAGATTTAGACCTTATTCATTTGGTTGATACTGAAGAAGAAGTTATTAATATATTAGATGCTTTTTACAAAGATTCCGGATTAAGTCCAAATTTCTAAATTAAGCTTCCTAATATTTAAACAACAATACCGTTATTCCATATAGCTCATACTATATTTTACTATATTGCGTCGCCTTACATGAATTATTAACCTTATAATGCACATTAAATTGAAGTTACGATTTTTAATTTGTATCCTTTTTTCTTCAATATATTTTACAAGCTTTAGTCAAAATAAAATTGATTTAAAGGCTGTTTTTGACATAGAAAACAAGCAAATTAAAATTTCGCAAAACATACAATACCAAAACACTACCCAAGATACTTTACAATCAATTTACCTAAACGATTGGGCCAATAGCTATTCAACAAAAAAAACACAGCTGGCCATTAGATTTGCCGATGAATATATAAATGATTTTCATTTGGCAAAAAACGAGGATCGTGGGTTTTCAGTAATTACTTCCATTAAGCAAGACGAACTGGATTTGGTATACCATGAGCTTAAAAACCAAACAGATGTTATAGAAGTTGAATTGAAAGTGCCTTTAATGCCCAATGGCACTTACAATATTCATTTAGAGTATATTGTTCAGGTGCCTAATGCAAAATTTACGAGTTATGGCATTACAGAAACAGGTGATTTTAATTTAAGATATTGGTATATAACGCCTGCTGTTTACAATGGTGAATGGCAATATTACAGCAATAAAAATTTGGATGATTTGTTTATTCCTAAATCTGATATTTCTCTGGAAATTGAATACCCAAACGAGTACAATTTAACTTCAGAATTAGATGTAAATAACCTCTCACAATCACCTAATAAACAGATAATTAAATTAGAAGGAAAAAATAGATTAAACACTAAATTATTTTTGAGTAAAAACTCGAACTTTAAAACAATTCAATCTGAAGATTTCTCCATGGTTTCCAATATAAATGATGAAGGCCTTGAGGTAATTGATAAAGTATTAATCACTGAAAAAGTAATTAAATTTATTTTTGAAAACTTTGGAGACTATCCACACAAAAAACTTTTGTTAACTCAAATTGATTATGACAAAGACCCTATTTATGGCTTAAACTTTTTACCAAATTTTGTAAAGCCTTACCCAAATCATTTTCAATATGAATTAAAGATTTTAAAAATTGCCTTAAAGAATTATTTAGAAAACACCCTTTTAATAAACCCCAGAAAAGAACAATGGTTAATTGATGGGATTCAAATATATTATTTGATGAATTATGTTGACCAATATTATCCAAACATGAAATTTCTGGGTAGTATTGCCGATTTTTGGGGCGTGCGATCGTTTCATGCTGCAAACATGAAGTTTAATGATAAATACGCATTAGCTTTTATGTTAATGGCCAGAACCAATAGAGACCAACCTTTGACCATGCAAAAAGATTCTCTATTGAAATTTAATACAAGTATTTCCAATAAATATAAGGCAGGTATTGGTTTAAAATATTTAGATGACTTTGTAAACAGTGACATTGTTGAAAACAGTATTGAGGCTTTCGTAAAGGAAAACAAGCTAAAATCTACAACCCCAAAAAACTTTGAAGCTTACATCAAATCTAACACTAACAAAGATATTGATTGGTTTTTTGAAGACTATTTAACAAAGACTAATAAAATAGATTTTAAAATAAAAAAAGTTATAAAAACCGAAGACTCTATTACAGTTACTATAAAAAACAAACCGGATAACAACATGCCTGTTTCATTATATAGCCTTAATAACGACAGTATTGTATCAAAAATATGGGTAGAGGATATTAATAAGAGTAAAACCATAACCATACCCAGAAACGACGCTAATAAACTGGTTTTAAATTACGACAATGTAATACCAGAGATTAATGCCAGAGATAACTGGAAATCGTTAAAGGGTTTCTTTTTCAATAACAAACCTTTGCAAATCAAGCTTTTTAAAGATATTGAAAACCCGTATTACAATCAAGTTTTCTTAATACCTATAGCAGAGTTCAATAACATTTATGATGGATTCACGTTAGGTTTTAAAGCATACAACAAAGCAGTTTTAAGGAAATTGTTTAACTATAAAATTGAGCCACAATACGGCTTTAAATCAAAATCGTTAACGGGTTCTGCATCAATATCCAAAACTCATTATTTAGCAAACAACAACTTATATAGCATAAATTATGGCATTGGTATTGGGTATTCATCTTACGCGGAAAACTTATTTGTTAGAAAAATAACGCCTTCATTAAAATTTTACTTCAGGGAAGATGATGATTTTCGTTCTAACAAGCGACAATCGCTTACCCTAAGATATATAGATATAAACAGAGATAAAGACATTAACAATATATTTACCAGCAACAAACCAAATTATAGTGTGTTTAATGCGCGTTACATCAATTCCAACGACAACCTCATTAACTTTAGCAAGTGGTACACCGATTTACAAATAGGTAAACAGTTTAGCAAATTTTCCTTTGAATATGAATACCGAAAACTATTTCAAAATAACCGGCAATTAAATATTAGAGCTTTTGCAGGCTCCTTTTTAAGCAATAGCACAGATCCAAACTCTAATTATTTTAGCTTCGCTTTAGACAAACCTACTGATTATCTATTTGATTATTCATATTTGGGACGATCAGAATCTACTGGTATATTTAGTCAGCAGTACATTGATGCCGAAGGAGGTTTTAAATCAAAATTAGAAACGCCATTTGCAAACCAATGGATTACAACTCTTAACACAAGTACAACGCTGTGGAAATACATTTTAGTTTATGGCGATATAGGGTTGGTTAAAAACAAATTTGAAACGCCAAAATTTGTCTATGATTCTGGGGTAAGAATTAATCTGGTAACAGATTATTTTGAGGTCTACTTCCCTATTTACTCTAACTTAGGTTGGGAAATTGGTCAACCCAATTACGACCAGAAGATCCGATTCAAATTCACGGTAGATCCACAAGCGCTTTTAGGTTTGTTTAGAAGACGTTGGTATTAATTAGTGATTGAATTATTTTCAGTATAACACGTTTTTATTGAATTTAAATCAATATTTTTTTTATTCGGATGATAATTTTGAATTATTTACAAAAAATATCACATTAAATTAATTGTAAAAAAGATCAACTTTAGCTACTTTTGCAAAAAAAAAGCATAGATTTATGCAAACCATTACCAATTTGAAAAACAATTTATCATTCGAAGATTTTAAAGCTGAAGTTATAGCGGACTATAAAATAGCTGTAGAAAGCCGAGAATGTAGTTTACTTGGTCGTAGAGAAGTTTTAACAGGAAAAGCTAAGTTTGGGATTTTTGGTGATGGTAAAGAAGTACCTCAATTAGCTATGGCCAAGGCTTTTTCAAAGGGTGATTGGAGATCGGGATATTACAGAGACCAAACCTTTATGATGGCCATTGGAGAGCTCAACAAAGAGCAGTTTTTTGCTGGATTGTACGCCAATACCGACATTGAATTGGAACCCATGTCCGCAGGACGCCAAATGGGTGGTCATTTTGTAACCCACAGTTTAAACGACAATGGTAGTTGGAAGGATTTAACAAAACAATACAACTCCAGTGCCGACATCTCACCTACTGCTGCACAAATGCCTCGTTTGCTGGGTTTAGCTCAAGCATCAAAAATATTTAGGGAAGTTAAAGGTATCAACACGACCAATTTCTCGGAAAATGGAAATGAAGTAGCTTGGGGCACCATTGGTAATGCCAGTACCAGTGAAGGTTTATTTTTCGAAACCATCAATGCCGCAGGTGTTTTACAAGTTCCTATGGTTATTAGTGTTTGGGATGATGAGTATGGTATTTCGGTTCATGCAAAACACCAAACCACCAAAGAAAATATCTCTGAAATATTAAAAGGGTTTCAACGCGACAAAGACAATAAAGGCTACGAAATTTTACGTGTTAAAGGTTGGGATTATGCGAACTTGGTAGAAACCTATCAAGAAGCTGGAGCCATTGCTAGAGAAGAACACGTTCCTGTTTTAATTCATGTTACCGAACTTACACAACCTCAAGGACACTCTACATCAGGGTCCCATGAGCGTTACAAAAGTCAAGAGCGCTTAGATTGGGAAACGCAGCACGATTGCAATATAAAGATGCGGCAATGGATTATTGAAAGTGGTATTGCTACTAATGAAGCCCTTACAGAAATTGAAAGAGCTGCAAAACGCGAAGTTAGAGAGGCAAAAAATAACGCTTGGAGTACTTTTTTTAAGCCAATCAGAAAACAGCAACAAGAACTTTTATCGCATTTAAAGCAATTAGAAGCCAACAGTGTTAATGGTGTTTTTATCTCTAAAATAAATCAAACGGTAAGAGCAATAGACGAGCCAACCAGAAAAGATGTACTCTCTAATGCCAGAAAAGCCTTGAGATATACAATTGGAGAGAATTTCGCTGAAAAACAGCTGTTTGCAAACTGGATAAATGAGGCTTTTGAAAAAATACAGCCAAAATTCAGCTCGCATTTATATTCTGAAACTGAACGCTCAAATACGCTTATAAAAGAGGTGAAACCAGCCTATAATGATGATACAGAACTAGTTGATGGACGTATCATTCTTAGAGAAAACTTTGATGCCATTTTCAAAAATAATCCAGAAGCTTTGGTTTTTGGTGAAGACACCGGAAATATTGGTGATGTTAATCAAGGTTTAGAAGGTTTGCAAGAAAAGTATGGTGAACTAAGGGTTGCCGATACAGGTATTAGGGAAGCCACTATTATTGGTCAAGGTATTGGCATGGCACTACGTGGTTTAAGACCTATTGCCGAAATTCAATATTTAGATTATGTAATGTATGCATTACAAATTATTAGTGACGATTTAGCAACCACACACTATAGAACCAAAGGAAAACAAAAAGCACCATTAATCATAAGAACTCGCGGGCATAGACTGGAAGGTATTTGGCATTCGGGGTCGCAAATGGGCGGTATTTTAAACTTGGTAAGAGGCGTACATTTACTGGTGCCCAGAAACATGACCAAGGCTGCAGGGTTTTACAATACCATTTTGCAAGGAGATGATCCTGCAATTATTGTAGAATGTTTAAATGGTTATAGACTAAAAGAAAAAATGCCCAATAATTTAGGGGCTATTAAAACCCCTATTGGGGTTGTGGAAACTGTAAAAGAAGGAACCCACATAACAATTGTATCCTATGGCTCCACACTACGAATTGTTGAACAAGTTGCCAAAGATTTGCTTGCAGTTGGTATTGATATTGAAATTATTGATGTGCAGTCTTTACTCCCATTTGATTTAAATCACGACATTGTAAAAAGCATCCAAAAAACCAATCGTGTTATGGTTATTGATGAAGATGTTCCTGGTGGTGCCTCAGCCTATATTTTAAACGAAATAATTAATACCCAAAACGCTTATCAATTTTTAGATAGCGCACCAAAAACACTCACTGCCAAAGCCCATAGACCTGCCTATGGAAATGACGGAGATTACTTCTCAAAACCATCTGCTGAAGATATTTTTGAAACTATTTATGCGGTGATGCATGAAGTAAACCCATCAGCTTTTCCAAAATTGAGATAATTTGTAATTTCAACTTACATAACCATTGCCACTGCAATGGTTTTCTTATCTTTATAAACAAATCAACATCATGGATAAAGAATCGCCATTAATAACCCGAGATTGGTTGGCCATAGAGCGTACCAAACTTGCCAACGAACGCACGTTTTTAGCATATTTTAGAACGTTTATTGTTTTTTTTGGAACTGGCATCACCATACTAAAACTAGAGTTTTTTTCTGAAATGGAATCGTTTGGCATTATTTTATTAGCTGTTTCCCCTTTAATACTCATCATTGGTTTAATACGTTTATTTTCAGTGAAACGCACCATTAAAAAACACTATAAAGTTTAATGAAAGCCGTATCACTTCCACAAATTAAAAAAGAACTCCAAACGCTTTCAAAAAAAGACATTCAAGAACTTTGTTTACGGTTATCGCGGTTTAAAAAAGAAAACAAGGAACTGCTTACCTATTTATTGTTCGAGTCGCATAACGAAGCAGGCTATGTAGAAAGTATTAAACACTATTTGGACGACGAGTTTGACCTTATTAACACCGACAGCTATTTCTATATTAGAAAAAGCACCCGAAAAATTCTTAGAAACTTAAAAAAATTTGTGCGTTACTCACAAAACAAAGAAACCGAAGTAGAGCTCCTACTCTACTTTTGCCAAAAATTAAAAGCTTTTAAACCCAGCATAAACCGCAGTACCCAGTTACAAAACATGTACCATAGGCAACTGTTGCTTGCCAAAAAAATTATTAGCGGTTTACACGAAGATTTGCAATACGATTACAATGTGCTGCTTGAAGACTTATAATTGTTGAAAACATTCAAAATAAACCACAATTATCGTATTGATTTTCTGATATTTAAAATCTAACTTCGCTTATCGGTCGCTAAGCCGAATTAAAACTCTGCCTAGCTTATACGTTTTAGCACAAATACTAAAACAAAACAAAAACCGTTTTTAAATTAAAATAATAGCAAAATGAAATCTATTTTAACATTACTATTCTTAGTAGGACAATTATCACTAACCTACGCTCAAAATTGGGTATTGGATTTTGATTCATCTCTAAAAACAGCCCAAGATTCTAATAAAACCATCATACTTGTTTTTTCGGGTTCGGACTGGTGCGCACCGTGTATGAAATTAGAAAGAGAAATTTGGGAAACCGATACATTTCAGAAATATGCTAATGATCATTATGTAATGGTTAGAGCGGATTTTCCGAGAAAGAAAGCCAATAAATTATCAAAGGAACAGGAGGGAAAAAATGCTCATCTTGCAGAAATGTACAATCCTAATGGTTATTTCCCATCAGTTGTAATTATTGACAAAAACAAAAAAGTATTGGGGCAAACAGGATACATAAAATTATCACCTCAAAAATATATTGAGCATTTAAACAGTTTTATTAAATAAATATGACAAGAATTCTTTTGTTTATTTTTTTTCTTCAGTTTGCATGCTCAAATGCACAAGAAGTTTTTCATAAAACTACCAAACTAATGGGTAGTAGATTTGACCTAACAGTTGTAGCCAAAGACTCAACAGATGGAAAGAAATACATTGAAACTGCTATTGAAGAAATAACAAGAATAGAAAAACTAATTTCATCATGGGACACTAACTCTCAAACATCAGAAATTAATCGTAATGCAGGTATTAAACCTGTTAATGTTGACAAAGAATTGTTCGATTTAATAGAAAGAGCAATAGCTATTTCAAAATTAACAGATGGAGCTTTTGATATTAGTTATGCTTCAATGGATAGAATTTGGAAGTTTGATGGCAGTATGACTAAAATGCCATCTAAAGAGGAAATTACAGCATCTGTTGAAAAAGTGGGCTATCAAAAAATTGTTTTAGATAAAGAAAATTATACCGTATTTCTTAAATTAAAAGGGATGAAGATTGGATTTGGTGCTATTGGAAAAGGCTATGCCGCAGATAAAGCAAAACAGCTACTTATTTCAAAAGGTGTAAATTCAGGAATCATTAATGCCTCAGGAGATATGAACACTTGGGGAAAACAACCCAATGGAGAAGATTGGACTGTGGCCATAACCAACCCAATGAATAAAAACAAAGCCTTTGCCTTGCTTCCGCTAAAACAAGGTGCTGTAGTGACTAGTGGCGATTATGAAAAATTTGTAATGTTTGACGGAGTGCGCTATGCGCACATTATCAACCCCAAAACAGGCTACCCGTCCAAAGGTATTATCAGTGTTACTGTTTTTGCACCAACTGCAGAACTTGCCGATGCCTTAGCTACTTCTATATTTGTAATGGGTAAGGATGTTGGCTTAGACCGTATCAATCAAATACCAAATGTAGAATGTATTATTATTGATACAGAAGGAAATATACATCAATCTCAAAACATAAAAATAAATGAAAAAACGAATTAACCTTATTGTCATTACAGTTTTATCACTTGTAAGCTTTAGCTCTTGTGTAACTGTAAAACCTTATGAAATGGTAAATATCAACGACCCAGATATGGAGTTGGCAGACAGAAAATCTAAAAAGTTCCATACCGCTTTTCAAGTCTATAGAGAAGGAGCTTCCGGTGGTAATGGCGAAAAATCTGGAGGTGGTTGTGGTTGTAATTAAAAAGAATATAATATGAGAAACATAACTATATGTTTATTTATACTACTTCCTTTTTGTGTTTTTGCCCAACAAAGTGCAGATAGTACTTCATTTAAAAAAAGAGCTTTAGAAACTACAGAGCTGAGTATTTTAACTAGCTTTTACACTCAAGATGGGAAGAATGCTGCTGTAACAGGTGGTATTGGTTCAGAGCAACTCAATGACTATGCTACAACCATAAGTGTGTCTATTCCTATAAAGCAAGATGGTATTTTAAGTATCGATGGCACCATATCGGCTTACACTTCTGCATCTTCTAGTAATTTAAATCCTTGGTCTGGAGCATCAAATGGAGAAGGCGATGATGATGACGATGATGACGATGACAATTATGGTACAGGAACTAATACTGGTACGCCTTGGGCAGCATCTTCAGGAGCTTCTCGCCGAGATGTTTGGACAAATTTAACCGTTGGCTACAGCCATTACTCAGAAGATAGAAATACCATATATAGTGGAAATATGAGTGTTTCTAACGAATACGATTACTTTTCTATTGGTGCTGGAGCTGGTTTGGTAAAACTTTTTAATAAAAAAAACACCGAATTAGGACTAAAAGCAAATGTCTATCTAGACAATTGGAGGCCTGAATATGCCACTGAAATAAAAACCTACATTGAAAATGGTGGCGATTTAAATAGGGATTTTTTTGAAGGAACTGACATTTTAGACCAAAACGGGAACATAATAGATAAGCTGTCCGCAAATGCTTGGAGACCTACAAGAAATAGCTTAATAAATGATACTAAAAGAAACACATATTCTGCATCCATTAGCCTCTCTCAGATAGTAAGTAAAACAATCCAGATTTCTATTTTTTCAGATGTTGTCTATCAAACAGGTTGGTTGGCTAACCCAATGCAACGTGTTTATTTTGCAGATAAAGCCAATTTTTACATAGGGACTGCTACCAGTATTCCGTTTTATACCGAAGAACGAAATAAAGACGTTTTTCAATTAGCTGACGATATAGAGAGACTACCCAATAATAGATTAAAAATTCCGATAGGTATAAGGTTCAATCAGTATATTACAGAAAATTTAGTACTACGTTCTTATTATAGATATTATTTTGATGATTGGGGTATTACTGGGCATACCATTAACGCAGAATTAGCTGTAAAACTGGGGCAAAAATTCACGGTTTATCCTAATTATCGTTTTTATACTCAAACAGCAGCAGATTATTTTGCACCTTTTGAGCAGCATCAGTCTACTGAAGAGTTTTACACTTCGGATTTTGACCTATCTAGATTTAGTGCTAGTCAAATAGGTTTAGGATTAAAATATACTGACATTTTTACCAAATCACATATTTGGAAGTTCGGATTGAAAAACTTAACACTAGACTATAATTATTACAATCGGAGTACTGGACTAAATGCACATATAGTTTCTTTTGGTGCAGACTTTATAATTGACAAATAAAGATGTACTTGTACTAACAAGGTATATAAAAAATAGG
>JBMTVT010000027.1:0-29743 GCA_049451635.1 Tamlana sp.
CAAAAATATCAGGTAGTTTAGCTTATGTGTTTGCTAAACAAGGCTTAATTAGTTTTGATTATTCTAAAAAAGACTATAGCAAAACACAATTTAAGCCTGAATCTGATGCCTTTTTTGCTGACCAAAATGCGCTAATGAGCAATGTTTTTACTAGTGCCGCAACTTACAGATTGGGTGGTGAATATAAACACAAACAATTTAGCTTTAGAGGTGGCTATCGTTTTGAGGAAAGCCCTTATGCCGATGGCCTAACAGTTGGCGATTTAAATGGGTTTTCTTTAGGGTTGGGATATAATTTTGGGAATACCAAATTAGATCTTACCTACGATGAATCTGAACGTTCTTTTGCTACACCATTGTATAATATTGGCTTAATTGAAACCGCATCTATCAACAGAAAAAATTCAAATATCACGCTTTCATTAAGTTTTAATATTTAAAATATTCATTTTTCACAACAAAAAGCTTAAACTTTAAAGTTCAAGCTTTTTGTTTTTTTGCATTTCGCATTAGGGATTGAAGCAAGCTACCATGTAGCGCGCAAAGCCCGACCCCGAATTTATTTCGGGGTAATGCCCTAATTAAACAACTGTATAATTGTTTGTTAAGATAAATTATAACAAATTGGAATTGTTTATCTTTGCAAACTTAAAACATGACTTTTTACTAGATGAAAATTGACAATAACATAGAAGACTATGACTCGTTAGGAGACGACCACGTTGGAACTTCATCAAATACGCCGCTTCGTTTGGATGCGTTTAAACTTTCGAATGAAGAGAAAATAGATATCATCAAGGATGATGTTCGCCATATTATGGAGACCCTAGGTCTTGATTTAACCGATGATAGTTTAAATGGTACACCAAACCGTGTTGCAAAAATGTTTGTAAAAGAAATTTTTGGCGGATTGGACCCTAATAAAAAACCAAGTGCTTCTACTTTTGAAAATAAATATAAGTATGGTGAAATGTTGGTTGAAAAAAATATCACTGTTTATTCAACATGCGAGCACCATTTATTGCCTATTGTTGGTAAGGCTCATGTAGCTTATATTTCAAACGGCACTGTGGTAGGTTTATCCAAAATGAATCGTATTGTTGATTATTTTGCAAAGCGTCCACAAGTTCAAGAGCGTTTAACTATACAAATAGTAAAAGAACTTCAAGATGTTTTAAATACCCAGGATGTAGCTTGTGTTATTGACGCAAAACATTTATGTGTTAATTCTAGAGGCATTAGAGATATTGAAAGTAGCACAGTTACTTCAGAATTTGGAGGAAAATTTAAGGATAAAACCGTAAGAAGGGAGTTTTTAGATTATATTAAATTGGACACTAAATTTTAAGTCAATCATTTCATAATCAACCATAATAATGCAACTTTACCAGAACCAACAAATTCAAATATATAACTCACTAAGCGGCAATAAAGAAACTTTTAAACCCATAAACGATGGCCATGTGGGTATGTATGTTTGTGGTCCAACCGTTTACAGCTATGTTCATTTGGGTAATGTAAGAACGTTTATGTCTTTTGATGTTATTTTTAGATATCTAAAACATTTAGGCTATAAAGTTCGTTATGTACGCAATATTACCGATGCAGGTCATCTGGAAAATGATGCCGATGTGGGTGAAGATCGCATTGCAAAAAAAGCCCGTTTAGAAGAAATTGAACCTATGGAAGTGGTGCAACGCTACACGGTTGATTTTCATAATATTCTCAATACTTTTAATTTTTTACCACCTAGCATAGAACCAACAGCTACAGGTCATATTATTGAGCAAATTGAACTTATAAAGACCATTATTGATAACGGATTTGCTTATGAAGTAAATGGCTCGGTATATTTTGATGTACACAAGTTTAACGAAACCCATGATTATGGAAAGCTGAGCAAAAGAAAACTAGAAGATTTAATCCACAACACTCGTGAATTGGACGGACAAAGCGATAAAAAAAATCCACAGGATTTTGCCCTTTGGAAACGTGCCGAACCCCAACATATTATGCGATGGCCTTCCCCTTGGAGTGATGGTTTCCCTGGTTGGCACTTAGAATGCACTGCTATGAGCACCAAGTATTTAGGTGAACATTTTGATATACACGGAGGAGGTATGGATTTAAAATTCCCGCACCACGAGTGTGAAATTGCTCAAAATGAAGCTGCCAAAGGCGAAACACCCGTAAACTATTGGATGCATGCCAATATGTTGATAATGAATGGTAAGAAAATGGCAAAATCTACTGGAAATTATATTTTACCTGGTGAAATTTTTACGGGAGACAATCCAAATATCAGCAAATCTTTTGAGCCTAGTGTAGCTCGTTTTTTTATGCTACAAGCCCATTATAGAAGCATTCTGGATTTTACAAATGAAGGCTTATTAGCAAGTGAAAAAGGGTTTTACAGATTGATGGATGCCATCAATCTTTTAGATAGTATAAAAACTTCTGATACCTCAACGATTGATGTTAACACTTGGAAAAAATCATGTTATGATGCCATGAACGATGATTTCAACTCGCCTATTTTAATAGCACATTTATTTGAAGCCGTTAAATACATCAATCAGTTAAAAGAAGGCACTGAAACTTTAAATGCTGAAGATTTAAGCACATTAAAAGAAACGATAAACGCTTTTGCTTTTGATATTTTAGGGTTGGAAAATGTTTCTAAAAAAGAAACAGGAACCGACAAATTAACTGGTGCTGTTGATTTATTGATTAAATTACGTCAAGAAGCAAGAGCTAATAAAGACTTTGCTTTATCAGATAAAATTCGTGATGAATTGGCTGAAGTTGGTATTCAACTTAAAGATGGTAAAGAAGGCACGACGTTTTCTGTAAATTAAAAGTTCATATCATTCTGCACTTGATACGGAATTCACTGTGAAACTAAAAATTGATTCTTGCCGAAGTTTATCTTGAGATAGTTGAAAGGCAAGAATAAAAAAACATGAAGAAACTCCTCATTGCACCGTTTTTGTTCTTAATAAAAGTTTATCAAACGCTTATATCGCCAATAACTCCTGCAACCTGCAGATACCAACCCACTTGCTCACATTACTCCAAAGAGGCACTACAGAAACATGGTTTGTTTAAAGGTGGTTGGTTAGCTTTAAAACGTATTTTTAGTTGCCATCCTTGGGGCAGTTCTGGGTATGATCCTGTGCCTTGAGGTCATTGCAAACTCAGTGATGCAATCTGTTAATTTTCACATACTATCTGTATTTGACTTGTCATAAAAAAAACAATAACTTCGTTTAACTATCGATGATAGCGCATTCGCCAAAGGCGAAGTTTAATTACTTCGTGCTTTCAACCTCGCTAAGGCTCGTTGAACTAGACGCAATCACTTTCTTAAAGTAAATATGCTATCATCTGAAGGGTTAAACCAAATTACAACTATTGCATACCCTATAAATATCGCCTTCTACGGGCTTCGAGCCTAAACGTACGACATCGTCGGTTAAAAGTAATTTGGTCCTGCTTCTCGAATTCCCAATCTAATAAATTCCACAATTTACACTTCCCTTACGCGAAGCTAATTGACAATCAATAATTAGAGAGCATAAGGAAGACCGATTCTCTAATTATTATTGAAGAATTTATTATCTTTTCATTTTCAAACCAGAACTAAGTTTAACTCTTCAGTTAAACGAAATTTAAAAAATCACTTCTCAGGAATATTTTTCAAAATCTCCAAAACAAACCTCCAATATTTTTGCACTGATGAGATTTGAGCACGTTCATCGGGGGAGTGTGCCCCTTTAATATTGGGTCCAAAACTAATCATATCCATATCGGGGTAGTTTTGCCCTAAAATGCCACATTCTAATCCTGCATGACAAGCTGCAACATGCGGTTTTTCACCATTTAAATCTTTATAGAGCTTTGTCATCACCTTTAAAATTGGTGAGTCCATATTAGGTGTCCAACCGGGATAATCACCACTAAATTCCACTTCACAACCTGTTAATTCAAAAGTTGCTCGCAACGTATTAGCTAAATCCATTTTAGAACTCTCTACTGACGAGCGTGTTAAACAAGCTATTTTAATTTGTCCATGTTTAACCAAAACCTTGGCAATATTATTTGAGGTTTCTACCAAATCCGGAATATCGGCGCTCATTCTATACACCCCATTTTGAGCTGCATAAATAGCACGAGTCAATCCCTCCTGCACACCCAAATCCATTATTTTTTTTGGGCTATCTATTTTTGAAACTTCTATCTTTAAAGCGGGTTCCATAGTTTTTAGTTCTGTTTTGATAATATCCACAAGCAATTTCATTTCTAATAAAAAAGCCTCTTCATGAATAGCATCAATAGCAACTATAGCATTACTTTCACGAGGGATGGCATTTCGCAAGCCACCACCATCAATTTCAGAAATTCGCAATCCGAAATTCTCAAAACCATCAAATAGCAAACGGGTCATTATTTTGTTGGCATTACCTAAACCTTCGTGTATTTGCATTCCCGAATGCCCACCTTGTAACCCTTTTACTGAAATTTTATAGCCAATTTTAAACTCAGGTGTTTCTTCTTCAATGTAGCTTCTGGTAGCAGTTACATCTATACCACCGGCACATCCTACACCAATTTCATCATCTTCCTCTGTATCTAAATTCAATAAAATGCCACCTGTTAACAAACCGCCTTTTAAACCCATCGCACCTGTCATACCTGTTTCTTCGTCAATAGTAAATAAAGCTTCAATTGACGGGTGTGGAATGTTTTTACTTTCTAAAATTGCCATAATGGTAGCAACACCCAAACCATTATCGGCCCCTAAAGTTGTTCCTTTTGCTTTTACCCAATCGCCATCAATAAACATATCGATACCTTGCATATCGAAATCAAAAACAGTATCGTTATTTTTTTGATGTACCATATCTAAATGCGATTGCATCACAATGGTCATTTTGCTTTCCATTCCTGCTGTTGCAGGTTTTTTAATAATGACATTTCCAACTTCATCTTCAATGGTTTCTAAACCAAGATTTTCACCAAAATCTTTAATAAAGGCAATCACACGTGCTTCTTTTTTTGATGGACGAGGTACTGCGTTTAAATCAGCAAATTTATTCCAAAGCAATAGTGGTTGAAGTTGTCTTATTTCAGAATTCATAATATTAAAAACAGTGTTTTACAAAGGTAGTTATTATGAATAGGAATTATAAACATTTCCTTATTTTTGATTTATGCTGAAAAACAAAAAAACCTTATTGGCGCTTTTAATAATTCCACAATATCTACTTGTTAAACTGGTAGCTCGTTTTCCAGAATTTATAGAGCAGTATTATAGTAATGGTTTTTACCAATTTATGTCTAAAATTTTTAGGTACATCTTAGGCTGGTTACCTTTTTCGTTTGGTGACATTGTTTATACCATAGCCATTATTTATATAGTTAGATGGCTTTACAAAAACCGTAGGCGACTGCGAAAGGATACAAAAAACTGGGTGGTAGATATTTTGAGTGCCGTTTCTGTTATCTATTTTGCATTTCATGTGTTTTGGGGATTAAACTACTACCGCCAACCTTTACACAAAAACCTAAATTTAAATGCCGATTATACTACAGAACAACTTATTTTGGTTACACAAAAACTCATTGAAAAATCAAATAGTATTCATTTACAAATAACCGGAAATGATACTTTAAAAGTTGAAACACCTTTTAATAAACGTGATATTTTAAACCTTGCGCCTTTGGGGTATCAAAATTTAAAAGCTGTTTTTCCGTATTTGGAATACCATCCAAAAAGTATTAAAAAATCATTGTTTAGTTATCCGCTTACCTATATGGGATTTAGCGGGTATCTAAACCCGTTAACTAATGAAGCACAGGTTGATGGATTAATTCCTTCCTATAAATTCCCTACAACGGCTTCCCATGAAATCGCTCACCAATTGGGTTATGCTGCCGAAAATGAAGCCAATTTTATAGGTTGTTTGGCAGCCATAAAGCATGATGATATTTATTTTAATTATTCAGGTTACACATTTGCACTTCGTTTTTGTTTAAATGAAATTTATAATCGTGATGAATGCCTTTTTGAAGATATGGTTGCTGACGTAAATACTGGTATTTTAAAAAACTATGAAGAAGTTAGATTATTTTGGGATGCACATCAAAATCCAGTTGAACCTTATTTTAAAATATTCTACAACAACTTCTTAAAAGCCAATAAACAGAGTAAAGGCATGGAAAGTTACAGTTATGTGGTGGCTTTAATAGCTAATTATTTTGAGAATAATAAATTATAAAATGATTTAAAGTACTTTTGGCATTCAAGAATATGGTAAAACAAATTTCCAGCATACAAAACCCGTTTATTCGACAACTAGTTCAATTAAAAGACAAATCTCGAGATCGTAAAAAATCGGGGCTATTTTTAATTGAAGGTATTAGAGAAGTTACTCTGGCCATTAAAGGACAATATGAAATTGAGTCTATTTTATTTTACCCTGAACTATTTTCGGTTGAACAACTAAACGACTTAATAACCAACCCTATAAATACCATTGAAATATCAAAAGAAGTTTACGAAAAACTAGCGTATAGAGATACTACCGAAGGTATAATAGCCATTGCCAAAAGTAAACCCCTTAATTTAAAAGATATTGCTTTTAACACCAAAAATCCGCTTGTTTTAGTAGCTGAGGCACCCGAAAAACCAGGGAATATTGGGGCTATCCTTAGAACTGCTGATGCAGCCAATGTTGATGCAGTAATTATAGCCAACCCTAAAACCGATTTATATAACCCAAATATTATACGCTCCAGCGTAGGCTGTCTGTTCACCAATCAAATAGCAACTGGGACAACTTCAGAAATCATTACCTTTTTAATAGACAAAAACATTCATATTTATTGTGCCGCATTACAAGCATCTATAGCATATCATACCCAGGATTTTTCAAAACCAACTGCCATTGTTGTAGGAACGGAAGCTATAGGGTTAAGTAATGAATGGCTTGACAATTCAACCCAAAATATTATTATACCCATGCAAGGAGAAATAGACTCCATGAATGTGTCGGTTGCTGCGGGAATTCTTATTTTTGAAGCCAAAAGACAGCGAAATTTTAAATAAAACATGACAGCAACAACGTTATTCTATATAATAATAGCCATTATAATTATCAATTTTATAGTCGAAAAAGTTTTAGACGCCTTAAATGCCAAACATTTTAATGATAAACTTCCAAAACAAATTGCTGATGTTTATGATGATACCGAATACAAAAAGTCGCAAAATTATAAAGCAACAAATTATAAATTCGGGTTGCTAACCTCAACATTTTCTTTGTTACTAACTTTAGGTTTCTTAATTTTTGATGGCTTTGAGTTTGTTGACAATATCGCCAGAGGTTACAGTGATAACCCTATGATTGTAGCCTTGATTTTCTTTGGAATTATCATGATTGGAAGTGATATTTTAACCACGCCTTTTTCGTATTACAGCACCTTTGTTATTGAGGAAAAATTCGGATTTAACAAAACCACAGTAAAAACTTTTTTTTTAGACAAAATTAAAGGTTGGCTCATGATGGCTTTTGTTGGAGGAGGTATTCTGGCTTTAATAATTTGGTTTTACCAAGTTACCGGAACTAGTTTTTGGTTGTATGCTTGGGCATTGGTGGCGGCATTCACTTTGTTTATGAATATGTTTTATTCCAAACTTATCGTACCTCTATTTAACAAACAAAAACCTTTGGAAGCTGGAAACTTACGAAATAAAATATCGGCTTACGCAAAGACTGTTGGGTTTAAGCTCGATAAAATTTTTGTGATTGATGGCTCCAAACGTAGCACCAAAGCTAACGCCTATTTTTCGGGCTTTGGCAGTGAAAAACGAGTTACCCTCTACGACACATTAATAAATGATTTAGATGATGAGGAAATTGTTGCGGTTTTGGCACACGAAATCGGGCATTATAAAAAGAAACATATCATTTTTAATTTATTTGCTTCTATACTATTAACAGGATTTACGCTTTATATTTTATCGCTGTTTATTTCTAACCCACAATTATCAAATGCTTTGGGTGCAGAAATTCCTAGCTTCCATATTGGGTTGATTGCTTTCGGGCTACTCTACTCACCTATTTCTGAAATTACTGGTTTAATTATGAATATGTTTTCCAGAAAGTTTGAATACCAAGCCGATGATTATGCCAAAAACACCTATAAAGCTGAACCTTTAATTACTTCGCTTAAAAAATTAAGCAAAAACAGTTTGAGTAATTTAACACCACATCCAGCTTACGTATTTATGCATTATTCGCACCCAACATTGTTGCAACGTATTGAGAATTTAAGGAATTAGAATTTTTAGTTATTGAGAAGCAAACACTTGCAGGGAAGCAATCTCATTATTTTTTATCGCGAAACCATAAAGAAACAAAGCTATTTTTTACATTTATTGATTTTGTAAAAAATTTCAGCTACCTTCATTTAACTGCTGATATAAACAATTAAAACAGTCCATATCATCACATTGGCAACAATGCCTAAGGCCGCTTGAATCGCGCCAACGATTGCAGCCTTCGATTTCACTCAGGATAAACCCATCCTTTTTAAAACTTTATTAAAAAACACGGTTTATTACTAAATTTAAACAGATTGCTAGAGTAGAGCCTTCTTCGCAATAGCGTTTTTAAAAAGATATAGCGAAACATTTATGTTCATGAATTCATTAATTGAAAATAAAAGGCAATGAATAAAAGCGTGTTAAAACACCCTAAAAACCCTAAAAAATAATAACTTAAACTTTTCACTTTTAAACTTATAACTTTTTATATCTTTGCCGCTTGAAACTCAAAACGTTGAGGTTCCTAAATGAATTTGGAGTTAGTTCAACCAACAAATTTAACTGGCCGTTAAATTTGGGTTTCATTAAAATTCCTCAGGGTGAGGATGTGTTACTAGAAGTTTAAGGTTAAGTATGTCGATTCGCTTCTTTATATAACACCACATAACAAATCGCATACATAATACAAAAAAATGAGCACATTCCAAGAACTGGGTCTTAACAACGACCTATTACAAGCTATTACCAATTTAGGTTTTACTAAACCTAGCGAAGTACAAGAAAAAGCAATTCCTATTTTATTAAATTCTGAAACCGATTTAGTGGCATTGGCCCAAACAGGTACCGGAAAAACAGCGGCATTTGGTTTTCCGATGCTTCAAAAAATTAATGTCGATAGCCGAACCACACAAGGTTTAATTTTATCACCAACCCGTGAACTTTGTTTGCAAATTACCAACGAAATGAAGCTTTATGGTAAGTATTGTAACGGTCTTAATGTAGTTGCTGTTTACGGTGGTGCTAGTATTACAGAGCAAGCTCGTGAGGTTAAACGTGGCGCACAAATTATAGTTGCTACACCCGGTAGAATGAAAGATATGATTAGCAGACATTTGGTTGATATTTCTAAGATTGAATATTCCGTTTTAGATGAAGCAGACGAGATGTTAAATATGGGCTTTAAGGAGGATATAACTGATATACTATCGCATACGCCCGCTGATAAATGTACTTGGTTGTTTTCTGCTACAATGCCTAGTGAAGTTGCATCAATTGCTAAAAATTTCATGCACAAACCACAAGAAATTACGGTTGGCAATAAAAACGAAAGTACCAGCCAAGTATCTCACGAGTATTATTTGGTAAATGCCAGAGATAGGTATCAAGCGTTAAAGCGTTTGGCAGACGCCAATCCAGATATTTTTTCGGTGGTGTTTTGCAGAACCAAGCGAGATACCCAAAAAGTAGCCGAACAACTTATAGAAGATGGCTATAATGCGGGGGCTTTACATGGCGACTTAAGCCAAAACCAACGAGATTTGGTCATGAATGCCTTTAGAAAAAACCAAATACAAATGTTGGTAGCCACTGATGTTGCCGCCCGTGGTATTGATGTTGATGATATTACACACGTAATTAACTACCAATTACCCGATGAAATTGAAACCTATACGCACCGTTCTGGTCGTACTGGTCGTGCAGGAAAAACAGGGGTTTCCATGGTTATTGTTTCTAAAAGTGAGGTGCGTAAAATAAAAAGCATTGAACGTATTATTAAAAAACAATTTGAAAAGAAAGAGATTCCTGATGGTATGGAAATTTGTGAAGTACAGTTAATGTCGCTTGCCAATAAAATACATAATACAGAAATAAACCATGAAATTGATAAATATTTAACCAGTATTAACAGTTTATTTGAAGACACCACAAAAGACGAATTGATTAAAAAGTTCTTTTCGGTTGAATTTACCCGTTTTTACAATTATTATCAAAAGTCTCAAAATTTAAATGTTTCTGAAAGCTCTAACTATAGGGAAAGTGGAAGTGATTATAGAGGTGACAGAAATGATTCTACCCGCTATTTTATAAATGTTGGTAGTAAAGATGGCTTTGATTGGATGAAACTTAAAGACTTTTTAAGAGAGCAATTAGATCTTGGTAGAGATGATATTTTTAAAGTGGAAACCAAAGACAGCTTCTCCTTTTTTAACACTGAAAATGAATTAAAAGAGAAAGTACTGGCTTATTTTACCGATTTTAAACATGAAGGGCGTTTTGTTAATGTTGAAGTATCTGAAAATCGTGGCGGTAAAAAACACAATGATAGAAAAAGGAGTGGCAAACGCAGTGGTGACAGAAGAGATGGTAAAAAAGAGTTTTCAGGCAATAGAAGTGACAGAAGAAAATCTGATGGTAAATCAAAACCTAGACGTTCAAACCCTGGGGATTTTGCAGCTTCAAGACCAAGACGCTCTAGACGATAATTAAAACACATTAAAATCCTCGGTACCTTCATCGGGGATTTTTATTTAAAGACTAAACTTTTTTGTTAATTTTAAGTCAAAATAAAGACACAAACGATTTACTAATGTTTTCTTTAGTACTTTTATGTCGAAATCAGTGTTAAAAACTATTGCATGAAAAATTACCTACTACTTTTTACTTTTATATGTATTTATGCTATTTCTGTAGCCCAAGATGCAGGTAAAGTATTGGGAGTTGTAATAAATTCATCTGATGACTCACCATTAGAAAGTGTAAACATTGTTAACCTTAACCAGGTTATAGGAACCACTACAAACAGCAAAGGAGAGTTTACTATTTCGGCCAAAGTTAATGATACACTTCATTTTTCTTATTTAGGATTTAAATCCATAAGAGTTAGGGTAACTAACGATTGGTTAAAGTTTGGAAGTTCTAAAATTGAATTAACCGAACTTGCCTTGGCGCTTGAAGAAGTGGTAGTAAACCAATTAAAACTTACGGGCTATTTAGAAGTAGATATCAAGCAAGTACCCGCTCCCAATGACAACTATCGCTATAGTATTTCGGGTTTACCAAGTACTGGCTACGAAGCTGGAAAAAAATCAGGACTCACAAAAGTTATAGGTTCTATATTTAATCCTGCAGACTTTTTATATCGCATGTTTGGCAAAAAACCAAACGAGCTGCGTAAGCTAAAAAAGATGAAGGAAGATGATGAAATTAGAAACTTATTGGCATCGCGTTTTGATAGGGAAATGCTCACTGCTTTGTTACAGGTAGACCGCGTAGACTTAGATGAAATTGTAAACCAATGTAACTACTCTAAAGGGTTTATACAAACCGCCAACGATTTGCAAATATTGGATGCCATAAGCGAATGCTACGAAGAATACAAGCTTTTAAGCAGAGGCAGAAGCGATAGACTTTAAGCCACTATTCAGTATAAAATTTCTCGACAATAGTATCATAGCTTTTAATTGTTTTTTTACACCAATATAAACGCTTTTCAAAATTTTCACTGGCTGTTAGTTGCCAATTAATATCTGTCT
The DNA here is from genome assembly GCA_049451635.1 of Tamlana sp. Taxonomy (GTDB): domain Bacteria; phylum Bacteroidota; class Bacteroidia; order Flavobacteriales; family Flavobacteriaceae; genus JBMTVT01. The sequence goes on from JBMTVT010000027.1 coordinate 11,866, forward strand.
GTTTAAGTTTTGTGGTAACATGCTGAAGGATTATTGCCGCTGAGACCGAAATATTTAAACTTTCGGTAAAACCAACCATAGGGATTTTTAAATAACAATCGGCAACATCAAGCACCTCTTGAGAAAGCCCCTCGGTTTCTCTTCCAAAGAAAAAACAAGACTTTTTTGTTACATCAAACTCATGCAACAGGCAGTCATTGGTATGCGGTGTAGTTGCCACAATTTGATAACCGTTTTGTTTTAAATTTTTAATACAATCTTTTACGGTATTAAATCTATTTAAATCTACCCATTTTTGGGCACCCATAGCAATTTCTCTATCAATGCGCTTGGTGTTTCGTTCTTCAATAATATTTACTTCTTGAATGCCAAACACATCACAACTACGTATTACAGCACTGGTGTTATGCAATTGGTAAACATCTTCGGTTGCTACGGTAAAATGTTTAGTCCGTTGTGACAAAACCTTTACGAATTTTTCCTTTCTGGAAGGTGTTAAATACGTTTCAAGGTGTTCTAAGAGTTTCAAATCTACCATAGCTTCAAAATTAGTAAATTTATAGAATGAAATGAGCCATAACAAAAAGTTCATTCCAACCAAAATCTTTATTAACAAATTACATCTGACCATAAAAAACAATAAAATTTAAACAGATGAAAAAACATATTGTTGTACTTACTGGCGCAGGCATGAGTGCTGAAAGCGGTATTAAAACCTTTAGAGATGCTGATGGTTTATGGGAAGGACTCGATGTAATGCAAGTAGCCTCTACTCAAGGTTTTAGAGCAAATCCTGAATTGGTGTTAAATTTTTACAATCAACGTAGAAGACAACTTTTAACCGTTGAGCCCAATGAAGCGCATTACGATTTAGCCCAACTTGAAAACGACTATAAAGTAACAATAATTACGCAAAATATAGATGATTTACATGAACGCGCTGGAAGTACCAACGTAATTCATTTACATGGTGAATTATTTAAAGCTAGGAGTACTTTTGATGCCAATAATATTATGGAATGGAAAAAAGACATTGTTTTAGGTGATGTATGTAAAAAAGGATTTCAAATACGACCTCATATTGTTTGGTTTGGTGAAGATGTGCCCATGATAGAAAAAGCAGTTACAATCTGTGAAACTGCAAATATTTTAATGATTATTGGCACCTCCATGCAAGTATATCCAGCGGCGAGTTTAATGCACTATGTACCACAAAGCACACCTACTTTTTTTATAGACCCTAAGCCCAATATTTCTAGCAAACAACATTTAATTGTTATTACAGAAAAAGCTACTATTGGTGTTAAAAAAGTTGTTGAACTTTTGTAATGAGTTTTTAAAGTTCGCTTATCGTGTTGGTATATGAAAAGTAGCGGGTTTTCACTCACTAATTTTTAGGTTTGACACTAACGTTAAATTTATTAAAATCACTTTAGAATAAGTACTTAAACCGCTATTTTTTATATACGTTGTTGTGTTTTCGTACTTTTTTACGTTCCGTTTGTAGCGTCGGCAAAGCCATGCTCTTTTGCAATTTTGGCTTGTGTTTTGGCTGTAGCGCATTGCAAATGTGTATGGCTTTAAGCGTTGGCATTTATTGTAAGCTTCCCCAAATTTCGGCTATTTAAAAATAGAATTTCGACAAGCGACCAAAGGAGCGCGTCAGAATTATTATTAATTTTAAATAGACCTCATAAATCCTTAAAAAATAAAACTCCAATGGAGTATAATTAACTTAAAATTTCTATTTTTGAATGGTCATAAAAAAGGGAAGCTTACAAGTGCTTTATATGGGATGAGAACATTAGGTGCCTATTTACATCGTCCACAGTTCGAACTCTATGATGTTATTAATGATCCCGATGAAATCCATAACTTAGCCTATGATGATAAATATAATTTGACGGTTTCGGGGTTTGTAGAAAAAATGAAAGCATTTCAGAAACGTACGGATGATCCTTGGATTTTAAAATAGAAACACGAATAAAAAGACAGAAAATAATGCAAAAACTTTGGTACCCCTTTATTTATGGAGCCCTCTTCTTATTAGTTTTAACTTGCAAGGAAAAATTAGAAGGGAAAAAGGGAACTAATAACAATAGTCGCCCAAATATCGTCCTTATAGTTGCAGATGATCATGGTACAGATGCCTTTGGTGCTTATGGAAACCCCATAATTAAAACTCCAAGTCTAGATAAATTGGCTGGTGATGGTGTTCGGTTTACTAATGCGTTTTGTACTTCGGCGAGTTGTAGCGCTAGTCGTTCCGTTATTTTAACGGGGAAATATGGACATGCTACGGGTCATTATGGGCACACTCATGATTACCACCACTTTAGTACTTACGATACCGTAGTTTCTTTGCCATTAATGTTAAAAAAGGCGGGTTACAAAACAGGGCGAATTGGCAAATATCACTTAGCGCCAGAGCATGTCTATGCGTTTGATGAAGTGATGGAAGGCGATGCGCGCAATACCGTTGAAATGGCTAAAAACAGCAGTGATTTCATAAAATCGGAAGAACCTTTCTTCCTTTATTTTTGTACGGACGACCCACACAGGGGTTATCCATATAAGCAAGAAGACTGGCATTTGCCAAATCCTTTTGGCAACAAGCCCGGAGGCTATGAAGGTGTAAAAACCATTACCTATACACCTGGGGAAGTTTTAGTGCCGGATTTTCTCCCAGATAGTAAAGAAACAAGAGCAGAATTAGCACAATATTATCAAGCAGTATCAAGAATGGACCAAGGGTTTGGTCTTTTAATGGACAACTTAAAGAAAATTGGTAAATATGATAATACCCTAATCATATATATATCCGACAATGGAATTGCCTTTGCAGGAGCTAAAACCACGGTATATGAACCTGGTATAAAATTACCCTGTGTCGTTAAGGAACCAAATACTTCTAAAAAAGGAATGGTTAATGATGCGCTTATTAATTGGGCCGATTTAACACCTACCATTTTAGACTATGCTGGAATAGATGCATCTTCATATAAAGTTCATGGCAAATCGTTTAAACCTGTTTTAAATGAAGAACACCCTAAGGGATGGGACGAAACGTATGCAGCACATAACTTTCATGAGTTAACCATGTATTACCCCATGCGGGTTGTAAGACAACGCAAGTATAAACTCATTTGGAACATTGCTTGGGAACAATCCTACCCCTTTGCTTCCGATTTATGGGATTCTTCCACTTGGCAGGAAGTGTATCAAAACAAAAAAAGCATTTATGGAAAACGAAGCGTTGAGGCTTATTTATACCATCCAGAATATGAGTTGTATGATTTAGAGAACGATCCTGATGAAATCAATAATTTAGCGTATTTAAAAGCATACGAATCCGTATTTTCCGAATTAAGGGAAAAATTAAGAACCTTTCAAGAAAAAACGTCAGATCCTTGGCTCATTATGGATGGCCATAATGCCCAATTTCAAGGTTCGGCAACGAATTTGTAATAAAATTATCTTTGGCATAACCTATATAGTTTAACGTGAGTTCGATATAATTATTAGCAAATAAATCGTTGGTAAAATACTATAAAATAATAGTTTGTTATATCGACATAGCTGTCCCAATAGCTCCCGATAACTATCGGGATGGGAGATATCGACGAGACATCCCTTTTGAGTGAGATTCCCTGCCTGCTGCAGGCAGGCTCCTCGTTGCTTCGCAAGGTACTTTCAATCAAAATATATCTTGATTTCATTAACGTTCTGAATGACAGATATAAAATGTTTTTCTTATCAAAAAACTGAATATCAATGAGCAATATATCGAGCTCGCGTTAATGTATAATTATTTTTACAATACTCTAACAAGTGTACTTTTAGTTATTCCATTTTTGAAAGAAAAAAATGATACCTGCAAAAAACTAATGCCGTTGGTTAAAAATAGCATGAAATAAGGAGCTAAAAAGTAGGCTTATAGCCAAAAAGACAAAAATGCCGATAAAACTGAAAATCAACGGTTTTACACCCAAATTTTGTTACAAACAAGGCATTTAATGTTACAATAGCGCAACACGTTTTGGTGGCTTGTTACTAATTTTATAATCCCTCCTACATCTCTACTCTTTGCTTCCTAACTAGTTGTTGGGCTCTTATAACGATTAACTAAATTTTTATGACATGAAAAAACTTTACACAATTTTTACGCTTGTACTTTTTAGCTCAATGATGTTCGGGCAGACAAATTTCACCAATGTTGGCGGGGAAAATAATTGGGGCACCGCTTCTAATTGGGATAACGGGTTGCCTAGTAACACCAACAACGAGAGCAGGAACTATCATAATTTGCAAGCCCTTTGTAAATGCGGACATAGACTGATCACCTGACATGCCTGCAATTTTTGCTACCATTATTAAAACTCCAATAAAACAGGCACTCATTTCTATCAATCCTCATCCAATAGTTTGCACAGCCTCCAATAATAAAAACATAAAATACCAATATAGCCGAGTCACCAAGTCCTCTTGGTATAGCACTAAGTATTCCCAACACAGAAACGGGTAAGGACTTCCCTTCAACGTTTTCACCAAATAGAGCCGCTTTTAATGAATAGTTCTTAGGAATCTCTATAACTATTAGATACAATAACAGTCTGTGTGATGCTGCCATAGTCTTTCGTTGTGCGTTCGAAACTACCACTAGGTATAACATAAGAAAGTAAAGAACATATTATTATAATCCAAAAAAGGAATATAAAAACATGAGGGATTTTAAAGTTTTTCATTGGTTAATTGGTTGGTTGTAATGAAGCACAATGTTTAAGCTAGGCAAAGTTTTAATTTAGCTTAGCAACCGATAAGCGAAGGTGGCTGAAATTTCTTATAAAATCAAGTCTTCAATTTATTCCAGTTTATTCTTCTCCTCAATCCACTTACTCATGTATTTTGTGCTTTGTAGCGTATAGTGTTGCAACATTTGGCCAGTGAAATTATTAAGTCGATGTTTAATGAGCTGTTGAGTTGTTTGATCAATAATTGAAATAAGTTTTGATTGATGTTCCTTTTTATTAAAACGTGCATTTATAATTTCAAACCCATTTTGTTGCTTTTCTTTCCAAAGCATTTCATCTTGATATAATTGAATAACTTTATTTGCAAAATCTACTGGATTATCTTCAACAAAACCGTTAGGCTTCAAATTTCCAAACATCCCTTCAGCACCTATGGCTGATGTTACGCAAGGTGTTCCGTTTTGCATCGCATCAACTAGTTTACCCTTTAAACCAGCTCCAAAACGTAAAGGTGCAAAACATATTCTAGCATGCTGCATCACTTCATTGACATTGTCTGCAAATCCTTTTATTAAAAAACCATTATTTTCATTATTTAATTGATTTACCTTTTGGGAAGCATAAGCCCCATAAATATGTAACTGGGAATCTGGAAGTTGATTTTTTATTAGTGGCCAAATAGTTTCTTTTAAATATAAGACCGCATTATAATTGGGTTCGTGCAAAAAATTACCAATAGTGATAAAATGTTTTCTTTGGTTAAATTTTGGTAAGTTTTTATGAGTTTCTTCAGAAATAGTATCCAGCATAAAAGGTAAATAATGAAATAAAGTTTCATCTACTTTAAACTGATTTTTCAGGACTTCCATTTCAACTTCAGAAATTATTAAACTTAAATCGCACCTATAAATACTAGCTATTTCACGTTTTGAAGTGTCGTTGAACAAATAAAATTTATCAAACGGTTTTTTATCTTTGAAGGCTTGCTGCCTACCTTTTCTTAAGCAATGTAAATCTTCGGTATCTAAAATGCGTAAAGCATTCGGGCAATGTTCTACAACGCGCCACCCAAATTGTTCTTCTGTCATAAAACGGTCAAACAACACCACATCTGGGTTAAGCGATTTTATGAAAACATCAAAGCTTGAATCATTAAGCTTAATATTGACTTCTGAAATCCCTAAAAAGTCAAGATTAAAAGCATTATTAGTTTTTGAAGTAGTTGTTGCAAATGTAATGTTATAATCAGCTTTAAGAAAAGTTTCTATGAGCTGCATCATTCGGCTTCCAGCTGCAGAACTTTTTGGTTCTGGCCATACGAAACCAATTATCAGGAGTTTTTTTAACACTAATTAAAAAATGCTTTATAATATAAATTTTTAAGGCTAGGTTCTTCTTGTTTTTACTCAGGCTCTTTTTCCAAACTGTAAACAATACGCATATTTTTTGCCCAATCTATTACAGATTTAATTTGTGCATCGGTAAGTTTGGCTTCAGAGTGTGTATAGGTATAAGACTTTAATGGCATTTCTTTATCTTCAACCATTTCAATAAGTTCTTCAAATTTATGGTCTTTTCGCTTTATAGAACTTCCCTCCCAATTTGAAACGTTAAAATGTTTCTTCCCATCTTTAATATGTTCTGCCAACCAGTAATTTATAGGGGTAATGTTGTTATACCATGGATAACGTGTAACATCACTATGGCAATCGTAACAGGTTTCTTTTAAAATAAGTTTGACATCTTCAGGTGGATTGGTTTCTGCTAAAAAAGGTTCAATAGAAGTTAAACTACCTTCATTTTTTTCTGGTCCAAAAAATTGAGCAATTACAAAAGCTACCAATAACACCAGTAATATCTTTTTTATTAGTTTCATTTTGAATAATTTTAGAAACCTAAAAATAGTCAAAAATATCTTATGACGGTTCAAGAATTGCATGAAGAATTAAGCTATGTTGATGCTTCTATAGAGAGTAGATTAAAATATGCCCATATGGTTTTAAACGATATGAGCTTGTTTTCCAAGCTTATGGAAATACTTTTTATGGTTGATGATAAGGTATCATGTCGTGCCGCTTGGGTTTTTGAGTTTGTTTGCAACGACAACATTTACAACATGGTTCCATATTTGGAAATATTTACTAAAAACCTCAACAAAATACATTTAGATTCTGCCGTTCGTCCCGTTGCAAATGTGTGCCAATTAATTACCAACACCTACTTTTCTAAAGATCCAAATCCTATAAAAAAACTATTGTCTCCCCAGCAGCAACAAAGAATTATTGGGGCTGCTTTTGATTGGATGATAAGTGACCAAAAAGTGGCACCCAAAGCTTACTCCATGGAAACATTATTTTTATTTGGTAAAAATCATCCTTGGGTTCATTATGAATTGGCACAAATTTTAGAGCAAGATTATGCTTCGCAAAGCGCAGGCTTTAAAGCGAGAGCAAAACATATTTTAAAAAAGATTAAAGCCAAAAATAAATAGCAAAAACAGAAACTTCAAACCTCGGTCTTCCAGCTAAAAAAACTATCTTTGCAACTTCAAAAAACCAAACAAATATGTCATTGTCTGAATTAAATGCCATTTCACCAATTGATGGTAGATATAGAAATAAAGTAAACGAATTAGCTCCTTATTTTTCTGAAGAAGCTTTAATAAAATATCGTGTTTTAATTGAAATAGAGTATTTTATTGCGCTTTGCGAAATCCCATTACCACAATTAAAAGATGTAGATGATTCAATTTTTGATGATTTAAGAGCTATTTACAAAGATTTTTCTGTTGAAGATGCCTTAGCAATAAAAAAGATTGAAAGTGTTACAAACCATGATGTAAAGGCGGTTGAGTATTTTATAAAAGAAAATTTTGACAAGCTAAACTTGACTAGATATAAAGAATTTATTCATTTTGGATTGACTTCGCAGGACATTAACAACACCGCCATCCCTTTAAGTATTAAAGATGCAATGAACGATGTTTATGTGCCAGAATACTTAGAAGTTTTAAACAAACTTAAAGGTTTAGCCAAAGATTGGTCTGCCATTTCCATGTTAGCAAGAACACATGGGCAACCAGCATCACCAACCAGACTTGGCAAAGAAATTGAGGTTTTTGTAGTGCGATTGGAAGAGCAGTTTAACTTGTTGAACGATATACCAAGTGCAGCAAAATTTGGCGGGGCAACTGGTAATTTTAATGCACATCATGTGGCTTATCCAAATATTGACTGGAAAGCCTTTGGAAGCAGTTTTGTACAAGAAAAATTAGGTTTGCAGCACTCGTTTCCTACAACCCAGATTGAACATTACGACCATATGGCGGCATTGTTTGATACTTTAAAACGCATTAATACAATTATAATTGATTTAGACCGAGATATTTGGACGTATGTTTCTATGGACTATTTCAAACAAAAGATTAAAGCAGGTGAAGTTGGCAGTAGCGCCATGCCACATAAGGTAAATCCTATCGATTTTGAAAATAGCGAAGGGAATTTGGGAATAGCAAATGCTATTTTTGAACACCTCTCTGCAAAACTTCCAGTTTCAAGATTACAGCGTGATTTAACTGATAGCACTGTTTTACGTAATGTTGGTGTACCGTTTGGCCATACCATAATAGGTTTTAAATCTACCCTAAAAGGCTTAGACAAATTATTACTAAATGAAACTAAATTTGCAGAAGATTTAGAAAATAATTGGGCAGTTGTTGCTGAGGCTATCCAAACTATTTTACGACGCGAAGGTTATCCCAACCCATATGAGGCTTTAAAAGGCTTAACAAGAACGAATACTAAAATTAATCAAGATTCTATTTCTAATTTTATAGACACTCTAGAGGTTTCAAACACAATAAAAGAAGAATTAAAACGTATTACACCTAGTAATTATACTGGAATTTAATTTGTAATTATGTTAACCAACAAGCAATCTTTAATACTTTCGGGAGTGATGGTATGCGGCTTTTTTGTATTTGGAATATTAGATATTCTAGATAATTTTGTGATTTTAACTATTCTTACACTTATATTTTTTACAATTATCATCAATATGTTTTATATAATTTCAAAAAATGAAGTTACTGAAGCACAACAAGACGACTCTGAATAAAAAAAAGCTTCCTTATTAGGAAGCTTTTTTTTAACATAATTACTATAAATTACTTAAAGAAATTCATAATATCTTGTACTTGCTTCTCACCAACATTTGCATTTTGAAAAGCGCTTATTAAAGTAACCATCTTCTCTGGGCTCATATCGTTTCCTAAAATTCTAACAATTCCAAAACCCATATCCTTAGCGTTACCAAAAACAACTACTTCATCGGCTTGATCATCATCACCAACATACTTTACAACTATTTTATTGCCACTATCGCTAAACTCCATCAAATCGTTATACTTACCATCACTTAAAATAGCTTTTACTTTTGCTATTTCGGCATTGTATGTGTCTATATCTATTTCGCTAAACTTATAACCTAAAAAGTTTAATTTATTTACCGAATTGTAAGCTTCTTTTTGCGCTTCTGTGAAATTTGATTTATCAATCTCTATCATAGAAAGCGGTAAATCTTGTGTAATAAAATTTTTAGCTTCTTGGTTGTCTACATAATAACGCTGTAAACTTGTATCATCACCACAGTTTGTAAAAAAAACTGTGGCTATAAAGATGTAAAGGATGTATTTGATTGTTCGTTGCATGATTGATGTTTATTTATTGCTTTTTCTCTAAGTGTTGCCCACCTGGAATGTTCATTTTTTGGGTAAGCTTAGAAATTTCGTTTAAATCGATGTCTCCTGTTAACGATACAACTACGGTTTCTATTTTACGTTGCTTACCATTAATTTCAACACTCTCTTTCATAACTTTATCAATACCGTTTACAAATATTAAAAGCTCTTTTACGTGATCTGAATCTTTACCTTCTTTTACATAGAAGTTAACGTTGGTGCCATCGTCTTTAACTTCCATTAACTCTTCTAAAGAAGCTGATCGTGATTTTACCCATTTTGAAATATCGGTTGCAATTACTTTATTATCAGTTACAATAGTTTTAAAACTAGTAATACTTTTTACCATATCCATATAGGCTTGTGCTTCAGCATCTTCAGTATCAATACCTATTTTAGCAATCATTTGAAACATTTTAGGTTTAATGTTTACATAGGTTACATCGGCATTATCGCTGTATTTTTCAAATACATCATTTTGCGCCATTCCTGTTAAAGGTAATAGCATAACAGCCATTACAAATACTACTAATTTATTTCTCATTGTTCTTGTTTTTAATATGTTAAAATTCTTCATTATTTTTTAATTGATTAATTTTTAAAAATTATACTAGTTGAGTTTTTAATTTCATTGAGATAGCCTAATGCCGAAGTACCTTTATTTACTTCTTCTAGATATCCAACGGTTGAAACTCCTTTATTGAAGTTCTCAGAAATCATTTCCATTGATTTTGAAAATTCATTTAGAGCATCTTCAGGATTATCATAAGTACCATAAACGTATTCTTTGTAAGAAGATTCTATTGGTTCTTTAAAATAAAACCCTAACATAAGAACTGCTACTGCTGCGACGGAAATCCATTTGTAATTAAAAGTTCGCTTAGTTTTTAATGGAACGTCTTTAGTAAATTGTTCTTGTTGGTTTACCAAAAAATAGTCGAACATGGGTTTATACATTTCTAAATGTGATGCAATAGTGTCGCTAGAAAAATAGTTCTTCAACACTTGCTCTTCTTTAAGCGATGTTTCACCGTTCTCGTACTTTTCAAGTAATTTTTCTATACTATTTAATACCATAATTATGTGTATTAGTTAATTTTTCTCTTATTGTTTTTCTAGCTCTTGATAAGTTTACACGAACTGCCGTATTATTCATATCCAGCATTTTGGCAATCTCATCATAATCGTACTCTTCTATATCTCTAAGTTGGATTATCATGCGTTGTTGTTCGGGTAATTCTTCAATAATTTTTGCTGCCCAGTTTACACTGTCATTTAATTCAACTTGCTTTTGTAATGACGTATTATTATCCTCATAATTACTATGTACAATTTTTAAGTTTTGGGCTTGTTTCGATTTTAATTTATCGAAACAAAAATTCTTCGTCATTGTCATAGAAAAAGCCTCAACATTATTATATTCCTTTATCTTTGCTTTGTTGTTCCACAGTTTTAGCAGAATTTCTTGTGTTGCATCTTCTGCTTCTTCGGTAGATACCAACAACCGTTTTGCTAAACGGAATACTTTATCTTTAAAGGGCATTACAATATTTAAAAACTCTGCCTGAGTCATTTTTGGTTTGGTTTAGTTAAAATAACTTTATTTATGCTATTTGATATTACGACGAACCATTATCGTTTTTGTTACAAAAAAATTTTTATTACTCACTATTGTAAGTAAATTTAGGGTTTTATAGACCATTTATATAAATTAATTGCGATGAAAAAATTAAAAGCCCTAATGTTAATCCTCTTAGTTTCTATCACAACGGTTGGTTGTTTTGAAGACAATGATGACACCCTAATTACCACTAGTGAAATAAACGATTTTGTTTGGAAAGGCATGAACGTGTTTTATCTCTACAAAGACGAAATTCCAAACCTAGCCAACGATAGGTTTTCATCTAACCAACAATATGCCGATTACCTAAACACTTTCTCTAGGCCTGAAGAATTATTTGAAAGTTTAATTTACCAAAGACAAACAGTCGATAAGTTTAGCTGGATAACCCCAGACTACTATGCAAATGACGATTTACTTAATGGTAAAGACTTTACAAACGGTATGCAATTCACCTTTATTAAGCGCTCTGAAACCGACCCTGTACGTTATGGCATAGTGCTATATGTTTTACCTAACAGTAGTGCCGATTTACAAGGTGTAAAACGTGGCGACATTTTTTATGCTGTTGATGGGAACAACTTATATTATAACTCTAGTATTGATAACAACTATGCCTTATTAAATGCAAAAACTTATTCCATAGATCTGGGTACTTATGATACTAATGGAACACCAGAAACGGATGATGACTTTGTAATACCATTAAACCAAAGCATTTTTTTAACAAAAGAGGAATTTACAGAAACCCCTATACATGTTAGCAAAACTTTAACTGTGAATGGCAAAACCATTGGCTATTTAATGTACAATGGCTTTAATGGAAGTTCTTTAGAGTTAAATAATGCTTTTGCTACATTTCAAAGTGCTGGCATTGAAGAATTGGTACTAGATTTACGCTATAACCTTGGAGGCTATAATAGTAAAGCCATTTTATTGTCTAGTTTAATTACTGGTCAATTTAATGGTGAAGTTTTAAGTCAAAGATTTTACAATAATGAAATACAGAGTTACTATGAAGCCGAAGACCCAGAATTTTTATTGGATAGATTTATCAACAACGAAAACGGCATGACGCTTAACAGTTTAAACCTCAATAAAGTTTACATAATCACAAGTACTAATACTGCATCTGCAAGCGAATTGGTAATAAACTCGCTTAATCCTTACATCGATGTTGTGCAAATAGGAACCAATACAAGAGGAAAATATCAAGGTTCTTTTACTGTTTATGATTCTCCAGATTTTCAAAAAAGTGGCGCCAATCCAAGCCACACATATGCGCTTCAACCTCTAGTATTTAAATATGCGAATATTGAGGGAAACACTGATTTTTTATATGGTTTGGAACCTGACATTACCCTATCTGAAACAAGAGGTGATTTGGGTATTTTAGGTAACGAAAATGAACCCCTTTTAGCCGAAGCTATCTCACAAATTACTGGAACAGGCAAGTTTGGAAACCTAAAAGGAAACATAACTATTACTGATGAAATTAAACTTTTAGATGCTGATGGGGTTTTAATTAACGATCAAGAATTTCCTAAGGCTGCCTTACAAAAACTTTTATCAAAATAAACAAAAAAGCCTCTTTAAAGAGGCTTTTTTGTTTTCTATAAATTAATATGCAACCCTAAATTTACATTTCTACCCTTGGTAGTGTAATCTAAAATTTCATAGTAATCTTCATTAAACAGATTGTTTATGCTCGCAAAAAGTTTCACTTTTTTATCAATCAATTTATGGCTGAAATATAAATCGACTAAAGAAAACGAATCCAATTCCACATTTTCAAAGGTTGAAAAATCGGTATCCATTCTAGTTCCAACAAATTGATAGTTTAGTGATGCATAGGTTCTTTGAGAAAAACTATAACCTAAACTTGAGTTAACCTTATGTTTGGGCACTCGTAAACGAACTCCATCTTTTACTTCCGTAAATGTATAGTTTGAACTTAAACTCAAATTTTTAATATGATGGCATTCAGCTTCAAGTTCAAAACCATGAACTGTAGCATTGATAATTGCGTTTTCATAATTTGATGTGTAAATAATAGTGCGTACCTCTTTTCTATTAAAAAACACCCCATTCACTCTAAAACCATTTTTTGAATTAAACTCTAAACCTCCTTCTAAAGTTTTGTTTTCTTCAGGTTGTAAATCTGGGTTAGGTCCAAAAAAACCAAACAATTGCGACAAATTAGGTGCAATAAATGAGGTAGCGTAAGAGCCAAATAACTTAGCATATCCTTTATCGGCCTTAATATTATATGATGGATTTATATTATAAACAAAATGCGACCCATATTCACTATGGTTGTTCAATCTACCTCCTGCATTTAAATTAAAGCCAAAACCCGATACATAAACCACATTCAAATAGGGATCAACGTTTGTAAAGCTTTCCTCTTTTGAAAACTCACTTTTATAATTACCATAATTAACCCCTAAAATGGTATAAAATGTTTTGTTAAACACATACTTATTAAAGACATCAATAACCAAACTTTTTCCAATATGCGTTGTTGAAAAATCAGAAATGGTTTCACGGTTTACTTTTGAATAGGCTGCATTTATTTGAAAACTTCCGTTATTATAAGTATATTTTGGTGAAACTCCTATTCTTGACTGCTCTGATATATACATATCATCTGTATCTACAAATGAGTATGCTGGTGGCGGAAAACCATCAATATCGGTTTTAAATCTATCATGGTTAAAAAGTGTAGTAATACTAAAAGTATCATCAAGTTCGTAACCCAATTTTGTATTGATATTATATCTGGAAAAATGGTCCTTTTCTGGATTCTCAGATTTCGCTGCAGATAGCCCATTAACAAATCGGTTACCAAAACTAGCTATATAAGTAAGCTTATCAACTGTTCCATTTATCGATGCATTATTTGTAAAACTTGCGCCGTTATAATTCAAATCATTTTGAGTTTGATTAGTACCAACTACTGTTAAAAAATTACCGGAAATGGTTTCTTTAGATGATCTTTTAGTAGTGATGTTTATAACAGCTGTAGCTGCAGCATTTCCATACAACGTACTTGCTGCACCCTTAATAATTTCAATAGATTCGATGGTGTTTAAATCCAATAAACGTAAATCAAAATCGTTAGCAACAACTGACGGGTCGTTAACCTGAATACCATCAATAAGCACTAAAACCTGACGGTTGTTTCCACCTCTAATGTAATAGCCTAAATTATTACCTTCAGCACTTCGGCTGCCATTAATCTCTATACCGCTTTTGGTATTTATTAATTCGGAAATGGTTCGCCCTTGGTTTCTTTCAATTTCTTGATTTGAAATTTTAATGACCATTTTACCTGAGTTTTCACGCTTTAGTTCAAAACGTGAATCTGTGATCACTACTTCTTCAAGTTGCTCTACCTTTGTTGAATCGATTTGCTGTTGTGCAAACCCGCATAATGATATACCAAAACACAATACACCAAAAACTTTTGTTTTTTTGTTCATTTTAATGAATAATTACTCGAGAATCGCATGGATTATCATACGCAAACTTTTATCCCGAAAGTTTAACTTAATTCTTTTGAAAATGGCAGGTCTCCTGACTTGCGTCTTCATGTTTGCCTTCCCAAAGAAAATCTTCAGTGACATTGAAGTTTTACATGAAGCTTTATAGCTTACAGTTGCGGGAACAGTTCTGGATTTTAACCAGATTCCCTTTTAATCTATTCAGTATAAAATGAACAGAACCAAATTTCGGTCGTAAAATTACTTTTTTAAAAGTGATAATAATTAGAATTTTTACTTTTTCTTGGTCATTTTATAAATTAGATAAATAAACCCTACAAGAAAGTGTGCAATAATTACCCCAGATACTATATACAAAGTTACATTTGAATTATCTCGCATCAGAAAAAAGTTTAATTTAAATGTATGATTTGCATTAGATATTAAATGCCACTAGTGTTACATAAAATAAAATTTAGTTAACCCCCATTTTATTTTACTGTTAGCACAATAAATATTATTTTTGAATCATCATTAAAAACTTAGCTATGAATTCTTTATTCAATAAAAAACAATTAGTCTTAATTGCATTTGTGCTGGTAGCTTCCATATTCAGGTTGTTTCCTCACTTACCAAATGTAACGCCTATTACAGCAATGGCTCTTTTTTCGGGAGCTTACTTTTCAAATAAGGCATTGGCATTTATTGTTCCATTGTTAGCTATGTTTTTATCAGATTCAATTCTTGGTTTTTCGGGTATTACACTATTTGTTTATACGGCATTTATATTGGTTAGTTTTATTGGTTTTGCATCAAAAAAAATGACCATAAAAACTATTTTATTAAGTAGTCTTAGTTTTTTTATAATCACAAATTTTGGTGTTTGGTTAATAGGTTATCCTAAAACTATAAGTGGTTTGGTTGAATGTTATACACTTGCCCTTCCATTTTTTAGAAACTCTTTAATTGGTGATTTCTTTTTTGCGGGAGTACTATACTACGGATTTAATTTTGTTTCGAAAAAATATTTACAAGTATCATAATTAAACATATTATATCAAACAAAAAAACGCTTTTACAGCGTTTTTTTTATTTATTAAAGTGTAATTTTATACACCATTAAATAGCTTTTATTCTAAATGAACGACAATATCATACTCATTATTGCCATACTAATCTCTGGGGCCATTGGAGCCTATTTAGGTATACTTTTCACAAAACTTAAAAGTAAAAGTGAAAAAAGCACCTTGGTAGAACGCCAAAACCAAATGGGTCTTACTATTGAAGAGCTTAAGCGAACCTTAAACAAAATAGAAATTGACCGTGAGGATATTAGAAAAGAAAAAGAGTTGTTAAACTCTGAATTGGCCAGAAGAAATACCGAATACGAAAACTTACAAGAACAAAACCTAAAACGCGATAAAGAACTTGAAGAGCGCCAAGAACAACTACGAAAAGATTTTGAACTATTGGCCAATAAAATTCTCGAAGAAAAATCGAATAAGTTTACAGAACAGAACAAAGAAAACATCAAGAATATTTTAAACCCGCTTCAAGAAAAAATAAAGATTTTTGAAGAAAAAGTAGATTTAACCCAAAAGGAAAGCATCAGTATGCATTCGGCGTTAAAGGAACAACTGTTGGGTTTAAAAGATCTCAACCAGCAAATGACCAAAGAAGCCACCAACCTAACTCGAGCTTTAAAAGGCGATAGTAAAATGCAGGGGAATTGGGGAGAATTGGTATTGGAACGTGTATTGGAAAAATCGGGTTTAGAGAAAGACCGTGAATATTTTGTACAACAAAGTTTTACCCGTGAGGATAATTCGAGAGTTATGCCCGATGTGGTTTTGCATCTTCCAGATGGTAAAAAAATGATCATTGATAGTAAGGTGTCTTTAACCGATTATGAACGTTTGGTCAATGCAGATGAAGATGATAAAGCACAATTTTTAAAAGCACATGTAAACTCTGTAAAAAAGCACGTAGACCAACTTTCAGAAAAAAACTATCAAGATTTATATGATATAGAGTCCCCCGATTTTGTTCTCATGTTTATTCCCATTGAGCCAGCATTTGCTGTAGTTGTAAACGAAGATAATTCTGTATACAATAAAGCTTTTGAAAAAAATATTGTTATTGTTACGCCTTCTACCCTTTTGGCTACTTTACGCACTATTGATAGCATGTGGAATAACGAAAAACAACAACAAAATGCTATTGAAATAGCAAGACAAGCAGGAGCACTTTATGATAAATTTGAAGGTTTGGTAAGCGACCTAACAGGTGTAGGCAAAAAAATTGATGCTGCTAAAACTGATTACTCTGCAGCCATGAACAAATTGGTTGAAGGTAAGGGCAATCTCATTACTAGTGTTGAAAAACTCAAAAAAATGGGAGCAAAAGCCAAAAAATCATTACCGGAAGCTATCATAAAACGAGCGCAAGAAGACGATTAAAAATTTTAAAATGATGTTTAAACATATAGAAGATTCGCAAGTTACCATTTCGCAATTAATGCTCCCCTCTCACTCCAATTTTAGTGGTAAAATACATGGTGGATTTATTTTAAATTTAATGGACCAAATTGCTTTTGCATGTGCCTCAAAACATTCGGGGCATTATTGTGTAACAGCTTCAGTAAATAAAGTTGATTTTTTAAACCCCATTGATGTTGGTGAATTGGTAACCTTAAAAGCATCCGTTAATTACACTGGCCGTACATCAATGGTGGTAGGTGTTAGGGTTGAATCGGAAGATATCCAAACAGGAAAAAAGAAACATTGCAACTCATCATATTTTACTATGGTTGCTAAAGATGATCAGGGTAATAATGTCCCTGTTCCGGGGTTGATTTTAAATTCAAAGAATACTGTTAGGCGTTTTGCCAGAAGCATAGCAAGACAAGAACAAGCCAAAAACAGAAGTAGCACTTATAAATCTTCAGAATTTAAAATTGAAGATTACATTGATGATGTTAAAAAGCATAATGTTAAAGTGGTGCTTTAAAAGGTAATTCTGAAAGTAGCATTAGGTGTTATGCCCAAAGAACTTTGCTTATTTTTGGTAACACCACCTTCCTCATTTACACGAAAAAAATTACTGATCTCATTCTTTCTATCTAGAACGTTCCAAACCGAAGCCCCTAAACTTGCATTTGTATTTCCTGCAATTTTAAAATCGTAAATGGAAAGTACTGGAACTAAGAAAAGAACACAAATTAGGTACCTGGAGAATCAAATGGTATTTGGAAAGATATCATAACATTACCATTTCTCAATCA
>JBMTVT010000028.1:0-29066 GCA_049451635.1 Tamlana sp.
TTTATGTATTATCAGTTTATTTTATAAATATTTACGGTACCGAAGGCGTTGTAATGGCACATTTTGTTAGGTATATTTTGTATTGTGTTGTGGTTTTTTACATTTTAAGAAATAATTTTTTTGGGAAAAATAGAGTCATATAAAGTATATAAAATGTATACTAGTTTAAGTAAATTACTTATAAAATATTTATACCTAATATTATTGGTTTTTACATTTGAATTTATTTTTGATGAAATTTCAGTGAATGTTTTTTTGAATTTATTAGAAAATATTTTGTTTGCCTTAATACTTATTTTTTTAATTTATTTATTTAACAATCAATGGATTAAAAAGTGTTATTTCAAAATATCTTTTGTGGTTTTTTCATTGACCATTTTTTTAGAAACAGCATATTATTACCTGTTCAAAACAAATTTTAGTTCATCAGCTATTTTTGTAAGCTTAGATTCTAATTCAGAAGAAGCAAAAGAGTTCTTAGGGTTTTATATAGATTTACCAATAGTAATTTTAGCAATCCTAACATTTATTATTACATCAATTGTTTTAATGAATACCAAAACGGTATTGAATAAGGCGACATTATCTAATAAATTAATGGCTATAAGTCCTCTTGTTATAATATTAGTGTTCTTAAAGTCTTCAAGTTTAATAGTTTATAATTTACCTTATTTATTAATAAAATCAAGTATTGAGTATAAAATTGAATCTAAAAAATTAGGTGATTATAAAAATAATAAAACGGGTGATTTTGACAATGTTTCAAGATTGATAAATAATGATGAGGAGGATGAAGGGGAAGAGGTTTATATTGTAGTTATAGGCGAGTCCACTTCCAAATCGCATTTTGGACTTTACAATTATTACAGGCAAACCACACCTTTATTAAACGAAATAAAAGATGAATTACTTATATATAAGGATGTTATTAGTCCACACACTTATACTATTGCATCGCTTACTAAAGCTTTCACTTTAAGTAATTATGAAAACCCAAAAGCTGATTATAAGGGAACAATTATTCAATTGCTAAATGAAGCTAAATTCAAGACTTATTGGATTTCAAATCAAAAACCAATTGGTTTTTTTGATTCTCAAGTAACAAAGATGGGTTTAGGTGCGCAAAAATCATTTTTTTTAAATTTAAAGCATACTAATGAGAGAACTACTTTTGATGAAGTTTTGTTAGAACAATTAAAAAAGGTAGTTCAGGAAAAGGATAAAAAAAAGGTGATATTTTTGCATATGTTAGGAGCGCATATTGATTATAAAAAAAGGTATCCAGAAGAGTTCAACTATTTTGATAGTATGCCTTTAACCCCATTCAATGAAAAAAAAGTATATGATGCAATTAATTCTTATGATAATGCCATAAAATACTCAGATTACATAATTAGAGAAGTTATAGAAACTACCAGAGAATTGAAGGTCAAAAGTTGTGTTTTATATTTTTCAGATCATGGAGAAGAAGTTTATGAAGATATTTATTTTAAAGGTCATTCTGCTGACCAGATAATAACAAAAAACATATACGAAATTCCGGTGTTATTATGGGTTTCAGATAAATTTAAAAAGGAAGGAGATATTTTTCTAAATTGTAATTCAAAATATATGATTGATGATCTTTTTCATTCTATTGCAGATTTACTGGCTGTTAAAGCAGATGAGGTTGATAGCACAAGAAGCATTTTCAATAGCTATTTTAAAGAAAGAAAAAGGATCATAAAGGACACTATTAATTACGATACATTTTTTAATTAAACATTTATCTAAATTTATATGTGTCAGTGTAGAAAATGAAAAAAATTTGTATCATAACCACATCATTATCAAAAGGAGGTGCTGAGAGATTTTGCTCATTACTTTCACAAATAATATTTAAACTTAATTATAGCATTTACATAATTACTACCAAAGATGATATAGATTATGATTATAAAGGAGTTTTATTCAACCTAGAAAAAGAAATTAATGGTAGCTCTTCCGCACTTAAAAAAATCAAAATCTTAAAATCATATTTTAAAAGGCATAATTTTGATGTGATTATTGACAATCGTCCTAGAAGCAGGTTTTTGAAAGAGTTTATTTTGTATAATTATGTGTTTAAGGCGAAACAGATTATATCCATTGTGCATAGCTTTTACTTCAAGAATTACTTACCTAAATCAAAATTTCTTGCCAGATTGATATATAGAAAAAACGTAAAAATTTTAGCGGTAAGTAAGGAAATACAAAGTGCAGTAATCTCTAAATATCAATTTAAAAATTGTATTCAAATATACAACCCTGCTGATTTAGAAACTATAACCATGATGTCCGATGAAAAGTATAATACAGGTAGTGATTTTATATTGTTTTATGGGCGTATTGAAGAAAGCGTAAAAAATTTTAGTTTACTATTAAATGCATATAGGACATCTTTGTTAAGAAAAAATAAAATTAAACTTTATATCATTGGAGATGGCGATGATGTGAATTTCCTTGAAAACAAAATAAAAGAACTTCAACTTGAAAAAGATGTAGTTTATAAGCCTTATAATAAAAACCCATTTCCTTATGTAAAAAATGCAATATTTACTACTTTAACCAGCTACCACGAAGGGTTTCCTATGGTTTTGATAGAATCATTAGCGTCTGGTACGCCAGTTGTTTCAGTGAATTGTAAATCTGGACCTAAAGAAGTAGTTGTAAATGAACACAATGGACTCCTGGTTGAAAATCATAATTCTGATGCATTGGCCAAAGCATTTAATACTTTAGTTTTAAATAAAGAGTTGTATAATACCTGTAAAGAAAATACCAAAAGTAGTGTGGATAAATTTTCAATTGAAAATATATCTAAGCATTGGGATAAGCTTCTAAAAAATATATGAAAGTGTTAATCGTATGCAGTAAGATAGATTTTGTTTTTTATCAAAAACTTTTGGACGGGTTTCAGTACTTTAATCAAAAATTTTGGTGTGTGTATCAATAGTTTCTGTTTAAAGTTTAAGTTTTTATAATCTATCTCTTTTTTTAACTTTTTGTACAGTTCTTGTTCATTATTAACAAGACATCTAATTGCAAGAGCATATCTGTTTTTATCAAGATAAAGTTTTAATGACGGGTTGTTTTTTTCTTCTTTTAAATAACTATTGTTAAAAATATAGCGGGTGTTATTAAATTCGTTTTTCGATAAACTTTTCCCAATAAATAGCTTGTAAGACATTGTGATTTGAGGGTTAAAGCTAACTTTATACTTAAGTGCAAACCTAATCCATAAGTCCAAATCCTGAGCTGTATTTAAATTTGGGTTAAACCCCCCAATAGTTTTAAATTTTTCTTTTGAAAAAGCAACTGCTGATGTCCACGCAACAGAATTTATAATACTTGCCTTAAAATAGTCTTCAACAATCAAACAATTGTTTTGATAATTAAAGTTTAATTGCGCTTTCTTACTAAAGTTTTCATTATGATAAATCTCATAATTATTACAATATAAACCTGCTTCAGGAAATAATTTAATTTGTTTTTTTATCTCAAAAAGATGATTGTTATACCAAAAGTCGTCGGCATCTAAAAGTGCGATATACTTAGATTTAGCTTCTTCGATACCTCGATTTCTAGCAACTGATACTCCAGCATTTTTTTGCCTCAGTATAATTATATTTTTATGATTGATTTCAGAAATTCTATCTAAGCTTTTATCAGTGCTACCATCATCAACAATTATAATTTCAAAGTCATTAAAATTTTGATTCAATACGCTATTTATAGTGTTTTTTATATACTTTTCTTTATTGTATAAAGGTATTATTACTGAAAAAAATGGGATTTCGGTTTTGATACTCATCTATTTGTAAATTGAAAGAATATAAAAAATTTTAAATAGCTGGAGACTATAGGGGTTACTAGTTTTTTTTGAAATAGCCCAAAAAGGTTTAAATATAACTTTAGAAATTTTTTTAATAAATCTTGTTTTCAGAAAGCTAAAACTATCAATCAGTGATAGCAATTTATGATAATTTGTAAAATCTGGATATTCATTCTTTAAAAAAATGAGATTTTCTATGCTGCATTTTGTTTTTGCTAAATAAGCTTCATTGGAATCTGAATCTAAATGAATTACAGGATTCTCAATATGCAAAATATCTATATTGCTATTTTTTAATTCGTATCCAAAAAAAGTATCTTCTTGCCCATAATAGTTTAGCTTTTCATTAAACGGTATTTGCTCAACAATATATTTCGGAGAAAAAAAATTGTTTGTTCTAAAACTATGGTAAGGTTTTTTGTTTCTGTAAATTTTGTTTTTGTATTCAAACTTAACTCCATAATTGTATCTTAATTTATCCTTTTTAGAAGTAGGAGTGTTATGTATAGTGCCTCCGTAGATTATTGTATTAGGGTAAGCTTCAGCTGCTGTAATATAATTTTTAATAAAGTCTTTTGGTGTTTTAGAATCGCCATCAATAAATAAGACACAGTCAAACTTTGCTTTTTTAACTAAAAAATTTCTGATTTTTGATCTTCCAATATTGCCTCGTAATTTTTCATACGAATAGATTGGATTTTTATAATTCTGTAAGTCATTCAACTCTATCGATGAAGCATCATCAACTACTAATAGTTCGGCAATTAATGATAGGCTTTCAATTTGATGGCAGAGTTCCTTTACCGAATTGATACAATTATAATTATATACCGGAATACAAATACTTAACCCGTTCATTTTAAGCTTTCCTCTGTACCACTTCATAAACTTGATTCTCATCACATTTAAGTGTCTTGCTAGGGTATTTAAGCAACAGTGCGTAATCGTGGGTAGCCATTAAAATGGTGTTTCCATTTTTGTTAATATCTTGTAAAACCTCCATAACTTCCACACTGGTTTGCGGGTCTAAATTACCCGTTGGTTCATCAGCAAGTATAAGCTCTGGGTTGTTAAGTAAAGCTCTTGCAATGGCTATGCGTTGTTGCTCACCACCAGAAAGCTCATGTGGAAATTTAAAACCTTTGGTTTTCATATCTACTTTATCTAAAACTTCTTCAACACGGGCGTTCATTTTGTCTTTATCTGTCCAACCAGTGGCTTTTAAAACAAAAAGCAAATTGTCATTAACGGTTCTATCAGTTAAGAGTTTAAAATCTTGAAAAACAACACCTAATTTTCTACGTAAAAATGGAATTTCCTTATCAGTTAATGTCTTTAAGTCGAAATCTACAATATGGCCTTCGCCTTCAGTTAAAGGTAAATCACCATAAAGCGTTTTCATAAAGCTACTTTTTCCGGTGCCTGTTTTACCAATTAAATAAACAAAATCCCCTTTGTTAACTTCTACATTTACATTTGATAACACCAAGCTATCTCCTTGAAAAATGGAAGCATCTTTTAATTGTAAAATTGGATTTGCCATAGATTAAGTTGAAGTTTTTAAGTATTGTAAAAGTATTATTAAAATACCTAAACGCAAAACGTTTAAAATACTTGTTTATAACTTCGGTCTTCTAGCTTTAATCTCCCAACTTTTTAACATTTAATAACTCGGTTTATAATTATAGCACGATTGTTGCGTTATAGGTTTTACTTTAAATTATCTTTGAATCATCAAATAAAAACGAATCGTTAATGGCTAATAAACATATTATTTCATTATTGGCGGCTATAAGTTTTAATTTTCAAATTATAGCCCAACAATCTGCTACTTATACTAGTAATTCAGTAGATTATCAAAAAGCACTAACACTTTACAATAATCAGCAATACTTAGCGGCACAAGCACTTTTTAGTAGTGTAAAAAAAACAGCAAAAGAAGACATATTACAGTCTGATTGCACATATTATATTGCTAATTGTGCAGTAAGATTGAACCAGCAAAATGCAGATCAGTTAGTTGAAGATTTTGTAAAAGATTATCCAACAAGTACCAAGCGTAACACGGCTTTTGTTGATGTTGCCGATTATTACTTCGAAAATTATAAATATGCTTACGCAAGAAAATGGTATGATAAAGTAAATGAAGAAGCTTTAAGTAAAAGTGAAAAAGAAAAATTTTATTTCAATAATGGTTATTCTGCGTTTTCAGTAAAGCAATATAAGGAGGCGAAAAAATATTTGGGTAAAGTAGAAAACTCCCAAGAATTTGGATCGCAAGCAAAATATTACATAGGTTTTATGGCTTATGAAGGGGATGATTATGACCAAGCCAATGCGTATTTTGATCAGGTAAGCGATCAAGAACGCTACAAAGAGAAACTGTCTTACTACCAAGCGGATTTGAATTTTAAATTAGGAAATTTTGAAAAAGCCATTGAATTAGCCAAAGACAGATTGGATACCAGCGATGAAAACGAAGTATCTGAACTTTCAAAAATCATAGGCGAAAGTTATTTTAACCTTGAAAAATATGCTGAAGCCATTCCATATTTAAAAGCATACCAAGGGAAAAAAGGAATAAGGGACAAAACAGAAAAATGGGACAACACCGATTACTATCAATTAGGATATGCCTATTACAAACAAAAAGACTACGAAAATGCCATTTCGGAATTCAATAAAATAGTAGGCGGAAACAATTCCATCGCTCAAAATGCTTATTACCATTTGGGTGAGAGCTATATTCATTTAGGTAAAAAGCAAGAGGCTTTAAATGCCTTTAGAAATGCATCACAGCTGGATTACGATTTAAAAATTCAGGAAGATGCTTGGTTAAACTACGCTAAAATTAGCTATGAAATAGGAAACCCTTATCAATCGGCACCTCAGGTTTTGGCTGGTTATTTGGGTAAATATCCAGACACGAGTTATAGGGAAGAAATTGAAACACTATTGATTGATTCTTATATCACTTCTAAAAATTACAAAGAAGCCATTAAATTATTGGAGGGCAAAAAGAGTTATGCAAATAAGGTGGCTTATCAGAAAGTGGCGTTCTACAGAGGTCTAGAGCTTTATAATGATAGTGATTATTTAGAAGCCGAAAACCTATTTGATGCCTCTTTAAAAGAATCGTTGGATGCTAATTATACAGCTAGAGCAACTTTTTGGAAAGCTGAAGCCGATTATAACCTTACCAATTATGATGAAGCCTTAATAGGTTTTAAACAGTTTCAGCAATTGCCACAAGTGTCTTCAACTTCTGAAATTGAAAACATTGATTATAATATAGCTTATACCTATTTTAAATTAAAAAACTATGCGCAGGCGACTCAGTATTTTAATCAATTCATTTCAAATAAAATAGAAGATAAGGTAAGATTAAACGATGCCTATTTACGTTTGGGCGACGCCTATTTTGTTTCCAGTCAATATCAAAGTGCTATCAACGCTTACGAAAATGCCATTAAGTTAAACGAGATTGATTCGGATTATCCTGCGTTTCAAAAGGCCATAAGTATTGGGTACACTGGGCTATCGTCAAAAAAGATTAAAGAACTGGAAGCATTTATTTCTGATTATCCAAAATCAAAATTGCGTGATGATGCTATGTACGAACTAGGAAATTCTTATGTTAAAGCTAATGAAACCGATAAAGCTATGGCTATTTACAACCGCTTGGGTAACGAGTACAAAATGAGCTCATTTGTGCCTAAAGCGTTGTTGCGTCAAGGTTTGGTATACTACAATTCCAGTGAGAACGAAAGCGCCTTATCAAAGTTTAAAACTGTTGCTAGGGATTACCCCGGAACGCCAGAGGCAGTTCAATCGGTTGCTACTGCAAAATTGATTTATATAGATTTAGGAAGAGTTGATGAATATGCCTCTTGGGTTCGTACCCTAAACTTTGTTGAGGTTACTGATTCTGAATTGGAAAATGCCTCTTACGAAGCCGCTGAAAAGCAATATCTTGATGGGAATACCGATAGAGCAATCAAACAATTTAATGGTTACTTAAATCAATTTCCTAACGGATTGTATGCCTTGCAATCACATTTTTATGTTGCGCAGTTGTATTACAAAAAAGATTTATTGGAAAATGCTACGCCCCACTACAAATACATTGTTGAAGCATCATTAAGTGAATATACTGAAGAAGCACTCACGCGTTTATCCCAATTTTATCTAGAAAAGAAAAGTTGGAATCAGGCAATACCGTTATTATTGAGATTAGAGGAAGAAGCCAATTTTCCTCAAAACGTGGTATTTGCACAATCAAATTTAATGAAAGCTTATTACCAGTTAGAAAAATACAATGAAGCTTTTGTGTATGCAGATAAGGTATTGGCAAGTTCAAAAATAGATAACAAAATAAGGAGTGATGCACATGTTATCATTGCACGTTCTGCTATAAAAACCAATGATGAGGTTAAAGCAAAATCTGCTTACGGACAAGTTGAAAAAGTAGCCACAGGTGAAACGGCAGCAGAAGCACTATACTACAATGCATACTTTAAAAATAAAGAAGGCAAGTATCAATCATCAAATAATACAGTGCAAAAGTTAGCTAAAGATTTTTCAGGGTATAAGTATTACAGTGCTAAAGGCTTAGTGCTTATGGCAAAGAATTATTATGCTTTAAATGATGCATTTCAGGCTACTTATATTTTAGAAAGTGTTATTAAAAATTTCCCTGAGTTTGATGATGTGGTTTCAGAAGCTAGCGATGAGCTAAGAAAAATTAAAGCTGAAGAAGCAAAAACAAATTCATCCATCCAAACCGAAAATTAAAAATCATCAATAATAAACTGTAAATCATAACCCATGCGAAAGCACATTAAACACATGCTAGTAGTATCAATTGTATTAATTACTACTATGACATTCTCTCAAAACAGAAAAAACGATACCATTAACACTGGAGTTATTGATGTTGTAAAACCATATACGCCAACTATATCAGATGCATTTAAAGTTAAAGAAATCCCTATTTTAGATGATGAGACTACCGAGACAAAGAAGGAAATTAAATATAATATTTTCTCTTTTCCAGTGGCTTCTACCTTTACACCCGCAAAAGGAAAAGCGGCTGTAGTTGAAAAAAGAGAACCGGCAAAATTATTTGATAATTATGCCTCTTTAGGCGTAGGGACCTACACAACCATTTTAGGTGAAGTATATTTAAATCATGCCTTGAGTAGAACTGAAAGTGTTGGAGGTTATGTAAATTATCATTCATCAGAAGGTGGTATTGAGGGCGTTCAGTTTGACGATAATTTCACCAATTCTAAAATTAATGTAAATTATTCCAGTCAGTTACGCGATTTGGCGTGGAATGTTGAAGGAGGTTTTATTCAGCAAACTTACAACTGGTATGGTGTTCCAGATTTTCAAGTAACAACAGCAAAAGCTAATAATGCTCGCGTAGACCACTCGTTTTATAGTGCGCATTTTGGTGGCGATATTTCGTTTGAGGATACCTATATAAATTCAGGAAGTTTCTTTTTCAGACATTTTGGTGACAACCAAGGCTCAGGGGAAAACCGATTTATTGTAAAAACGAAAATAGATATTCCCATAAATGATATAGAAATTTCAACCGATTTTAAGTTTGATTACATTGGAGGCACTTTTGATAGAAGCTATTTTGAAAATGAGGAGCTAAGTTACGGAAATTTTAATATGGAAGTGTCACCAACTTATGAATTAAAAGAAGACGATTTAACAGTAAACTTGGGTGTTTCTGCTTACTATTTAAGAGAAAAGGAAACAGGAAACAATAAATTATATCTCTATCCAAATATATCGGCAACATATCGTTTAGTAAATGATGTGTTGATAGCTTATGGAAGTATTAAAGGCGGGTTGATTCAAAATTCTTATTGCGATTTGGCTACCGAAAACCCATTTTTGTCACCCACATTATTCATTATGCCAACAGACCAATTGTATAATGCTTCCATAGGTTTAAAAGGTAAAATGTCCAGTAATATGAGTTATAACGTAAGCGGGTATTATATATCCGATAGAAATAAAGCGCTTTACAAAACAAATATTATTAAAAATGTATCTCCAGAAAATAATTACGATTATGGAAACTCCTTCGGAATTATGTATGATAACGTAGATACTTTTGGAATTGCTGGAGAAATTAATGTGGATGTAAACCGAAACTTTAAATTGGGCTTAAAGGCTGAATATTTTACTTACGATACTGATAATGAAGAAGAAGCGTGGAACTTGCCCGATGTAAAAGGCTCTTTATTTTTAGACTATCAAATAGATGAGCATTGGTTTACAGGTGCTAATTTATTTTATATAGGCGAGCGTAAGGACCAAATTGAATTTGAAGAAGCACTGTTACCAGCAGATTTGGTGACAACTGTAGTTTTAGATAGCTATTTTGATGCCAATGCCCATTTAGGATATCATATAAACGATCAATTGTCGGTGTTTGCTAAAGCCAACAACATTGCCAATAAAGCCTACCAAAAATGGCAAAATTTTCCAGTGCAAAGTATTCAGTTTTTAGCTGGTGCCATGTATAAATTTGATTTTTAAAAGGCATTGCCATTCTGTCCCGAATCTTCAGGAGTTTTCAAAATCTAACTAAATAAAAAGCGTTCTTAATGGAACGCTTTTTCTATTTTTACAAGAATCATTAAAAATATTATATGAAAAACTTATTGCTTCTTACGATGCTCATCGGTTTTTTATCTTGTCAAACAAAGGGAAGTGTAGATTCTATAATACATAACGGTAATGTTTATACCGTAAATGAAGGCTTTGAAAAAGCTGAAGCTTTTGCTATTAAAAATGGCAAATTTGTTGAGGTTGGTACATATCAAAATCTACAAAAAAAGTATGAAGCTGATACTATTATTGATGCCAAAGGAAAAACTATAGTTCCGGGTTTAATTGATGCCCATTGCCATTTTTTAACCTTAGGGCAATTGCAACAGCAAATTAATTTAGTAGGTACAACAAGTTTAGACGATATGATTAATAGGGTTATTGAATTTCAAAATAAAAATAATTTGCCATACTTAAAAGGAAGAGGGTGGGACCAGAATGATTGGGAAGATAAAAATATGCCAGCAAAAGAAATTTTAGATTCATTGTTGCCAAATATACCTATTGCTTTAACCAGAATAGACGGGCACGCGTCGTTTTGTAATCAAGCAGCTTTAGATATAGGAAATGTTACTGTTAATGACACAATTGAAGGGGGAGAAGTTGAGGTTAAAAATGTAAAACTCACAGGGATATTAATTGATAATGCAGAACAATTAGTGATGAACAATTGGCCAAAACTTAGCAAAACAGAATTGATTGATGCCTTGTTAAAAGCCCAAAACATTTGTTTAAGTTATGGATTAACTAGCTTATCTGATGCTGGGCCAGATATATACACTGCTTCCTAGATTGATAAAATAGAATTCATAGACAGCTTGCAACAAGCAGGAGATTTAGCCATCAAACTCTAGATGATGGTGCCTGGTACCAGTCAAAATCTAGGTTACTATTTAAAGAAAGGTCCTGTAAAAACTCATAAACTCAATGTTCGGTCATTTAAGTTTTATACCGATGGTGCTTTGGGTTCCAGAGGTGCTTTATTACGAGAGCCATATACCTATAAACCTGTTGTAAAGATGCTGAAGCGGTTAAAAAAGCCATTGAAGGCGATTGGAAATTAAAAGGAGAATCTCAGCATACATTTGTAAGAGACAAGAACTAAACGGTTAACCTCGCCAAATAATCAAAATGCTTACCTTCTAAAATCAATTCACATTTAAGTCCAACCATTTCACAAGCTAATTTTAAAGTTTCAAAATCTAGATATAGCCATTTCATTGGGATTTCTTTTTCGCCTTTATAACTCAAAAAGTAATCAAGTTCGCCATAATATTGCGAGTTCATATCCATCCAAAAACCGCCATCGTCATCTTCATACATATATTTAATATCGGACGAATCTATTAAAATCTGTCCGTTAGGGTTTAAAAGACTTTTTATGTGAGTTAAGTATTTTGAAACTTGAACTAATTCTTGAAAAATTCCTGTGCCATTCATGAGTAGTAAAATAGTATCAAAGCTTTCGGTTTCCTCTAAAACATTTAAAACTTCAACATGTAGAACACCTCGTTTTTGGGCGACTTCAATTGCACCTTTTGAAATATCAATCGCTTTTACTTTAAATCCTTTTTTCTGTAAACACAAACTATGGCTACCACCACCACAGCCAACATCTAAAATTTTTCCTTTTGATAACTGAAGTGCTTTTTGCTCCAGCCTGGGCATATCATTGTAATCACGAAATAAGTAGGGAAGTGGTAGCACATCTTCATCAGAGATATTCGTGGAAGTAATAATATCTTCAGAATAGTTTCCGTTTTGGTAATCTAATAAAGCTTTTCCAAAAAGATCTTTCATTAAAATTAAATGTCTGTTCGTGTGATTTTGATTAATCTAAATAGTATCAAGAACTTTAGTTATTTTTACACCATGCAAGACTTCATTAATAATCTTCCAACGCTCGCCAAAGATAAGCATAACGAGAATAAAAAATTCTTCGCGAAGCTTAAAAAGAAACCACCCAAAAACTTGGATTATGTGATGCAAGAACTCCATGAAGCAGAGTTTAAAAAAACGGATTGTTTAGAATGCGCCAACTGTTGTAAAACTACAGGACCACTTTTTACAGTCAAGGATGTTGATAGAATTGCGAAACATTTTAAAATGAAAACGCAGCAGTTTATAGACCAATATTTGCAAATTGATGAGGATAATGATTATGTGTTGCAAAGTGTGCCTTGTACCTTTTTAGGTGCAGATAATTACTGCTCAATTTACGAAGTTCGTCCAAAAGCTTGCAGGGAATTTCCGCATACCGATAGAAAAAAGTTTCAGCAAATTTCAAATTTAACCTTAAAAAATGTGGCTATTTGTCCAGCAGCTTTTAATATTGTGGAGGCTATGAAATACCGTTTGCAAAATTATAAATCCAAATAATCAATAATTTAGGTATTGCATCTGACATATATAAAAACAAATAAATAATAACAGATGAAACAACAGATAAAATAAGTATATTTAAAATAAAAATTATTTTTTGGAAGCGTTATTAACCTATTTTGAAACCATTCCTTCACTACACAGAGGTTTAATCATTGTTGGTGGATTGACTTTATTTTGGATTATTGAAGGTATTGTGCCTTTATTTGGTTTTAAATACAAAAAATGGAAACACGCCATACCAAACATATTTTTTACAATTACTACCATATTGGTTAATTTGCCGTTAGCTTTTCTGTTTTTAAAATCCTCCGATTGGGTAATGGCAAACAACTTCGGAATTCTTAATTGGTTACCCGAAATGCCTATTTGGTTATATGTTATTACGGGTATTCTTTTAATTGACTTTATAGGTGCTTATTTACCGCACCTTATTGAGCATAAGGTAAAACCACTTTGGATGGTACATTTGGTGCATCACTCCGATCATAAAGTGGACACCACAACTGCCAATAGGCATCACCCATTAGAAAGTATCATTCGATATGTATTTACACTCTTGGGCATTTTTATTGTTGGCACACCCATCGCGCTTGTTTTGTTATATCAGTCCTTATCGGTTGTTGCTACGCAGTTTAACCATGCCAATATTAAGTTGCCAAAAAAAGTAGATAATCTATTGAGTTACGTTATAGTATCTCCAGATATGCACAAAGTACACCACCATTACAGATTGCCATATACCGATTCTAACTACGGAAATATTTTTTCTGTTTGGGATAGGTTGTTTGGAACTTACCTTACATTGGATACCGATAAAATTGTGTATGGTGTTGATGTGTTTCCAGATGAGAAATCCAATAGTAATATTAAAGATTTGCTCAAGCAACCCTTTCAGAAATATAAAAGACCTACTATTTAACCTGATGACAACTAAATTAAAGTTTTCTATCGCGCTTATTTTATGCCTTTTTCTTATGAATTGTGAACCTATTAAAACAATTGATATTCAAGGTCACCGAGGGTGTAGAGGGTTGATGCCCGAAAACACGATTCCTGCATTTAAGAAAGCCATTGAACTAGGAGTAAATACCCTAGAATTGGATGTGGCAGTTTCAAAAGATAATATCGTGGTGGTATCGCATGAGCCTTACATGAACAGTGTTATTTGTTTGGATGCAAATGGAGCTGAAATTTCGAAAGATGATGAGAAAAATCTTAACCTTTATCAAATGTCATTCGACAGCATTCAGCACTATGATTGTGGTTTAAAACCTTATCCAAGGTTTCCTGAACAAGAAAAAATAAAAACCCATAAACCTTCTTTAGATGCTGTTTTTAAAGCAGCCAAACAACTAAACCTAAATATAAAATTCAATATAGAAATTAAGGCAGAACCAGAATATGATGGTATCTATACACCTAAACCAAAAGAGTTTGTAAAATTAGTTTTGGATGTAATAAATCAAAATAACGCTTTTGATGAAACCAATTTGCAGAGTTTTGATGTTCGTATTTTAGAAGCAATAAAGAAGCAATCTCCTAAAATGCCTGTTGCTTTATTAGTTGATGAAAATGAAGACATTTGGGAAAAAATGAACCAAATGACTTTTGCTCCAGATATTATAAGTCCGTATTACAAATTATTGGATGCTAAAACAGTTAGTAGTTTACAAACTGAAAACTTTCAGGTCATTCCATGGACACTAAATACCATTGAAGACATGCAAGCTATGATAAACTTAAATGTTGATGGTATCATCACCGATTACCCAAATAGATTAATAAATATCCTTAAATGATTGTTTCTAAAACCTATTCGTAAATTAAATACTTTGCTCTAATTTTTTTAAAATTTTCCAACCCAAATTTCCAAGTTTCTTTAATTTCTTCTTCAGTCATTCCAGATTCAATTTGCTTTTGTAATTTGGTAGTACCAGCGTGTTTTGTAAATCCATCAGTTAAGAAAAATAGTGACTTATCAGTTGAGTTTTTATAGGCTTTAATAATCCATTTCAAAGTCATTTCATCTTTAATAGTAGCATTACTCAAATCTTCGCCATAACATAATTCATCTTTATGTTTTGGATATTTAGCACCAAAATTTGAATGAGGTGT
This sequence comes from Tamlana sp., assembly GCA_049451635.1. Classification (GTDB taxonomy): domain Bacteria; phylum Bacteroidota; class Bacteroidia; order Flavobacteriales; family Flavobacteriaceae; genus JBMTVT01. The sequence goes on from JBMTVT010000028.1 coordinate 14,990, forward strand.
ATAAGTGAAAGTCATAGTTTTTGAATTCAAAAAAGGTGCTCCGTAACGTTGAAATTGAAATTCTGTACCACGTCCAGCATTGATGTTAGTGCCTTCAAAAAGCCCTAAACTAGGGTAGAGTTCAATAGACTTATCATTTGGTAAATTAGGTGAAGGTCTAATTGGTAAACTATAAGGCATTTCATGAGTATAATTTTTAATAGGAATTATAGTAATGTCACATCTTAAAGAATCAGCTAACCAATTTTCTCCATTAATCATTTGTGCATATTCTCCAATGGTTATTCCGTGTACAAGGGGAATAGGATGCATTCCTAAAAAGCTTTTGTTTTCAGGTTCTAAAGTTGGACCATCTACATAACCGCCATTTGGGTTTGGTCTGTCTAAAATTAAAATAGGAATACTAGCTTCGGCGCAAGCTTCCATTATGTAATGTAAGGTTGAGATATAGGTATAGAAACGAACCCCAACATCTTGAATATCAAATACAACAATATCTAAACCTTCAAGTTGCTCTTGGGTTGGTTTTTTGTTTTTTCCATGAAGGGAGATAATTGGCAAATTTGTTTTAGTGTCAAAACCGTCATTCACATGTTCACCAGCATCGGCAGTTCCTCGAAACCCATGCTCAGGAGAAAACACTTTTTTGATATCAATATTTAAAGAAAGCAATGAATCTACCAAATGCGTATACTCGTCATTGCGAGACTTAGGAGAAGTCGTGGCAATCTGTTCATCATTTAATTTAAAAATAACTGATGTTTGATTCGCTACAATCCCAACACGTTTTCCTTTTAGTAATGGCAAATATTTTTCAGTTTGATTTGCACCAACTATAATGGTGCTGTCAATTATGGCTCTATTATCATGCTTAACTTGCTGAAGCATATCATCTGTAACAACGCTTTTGCTTTTAGCTTTAGAAGCAAAAGAAATTAGTGCTAAAACAAATAATAAAACTGTATTTTTGAAAACATTAAACCCCATATAACAAATTGAATTACGAGTATTTTATAGCTAAACGCATAATAAGTAGTAAAACGTATAAAAGTAGTATATCGGCACCAATAATAAAAATTGGCATTGCTGCGATAGCTATTGGTATTATAGTTATGATGGTTGCCATAGCAACGGGTATAGGACTTCAGCAAAAAATACGCGATAAGGTTGTAGCATTCAATGGGCATGTAACCATTACAAATTACGATAGTAACAATTCACAAGAAAGTGTTTTTCCTATATCCAAAAATCAAGAGTTTTATCCAGAATTCAAATCGGTTGATGGTATTAGCCATATACAAGCAGTAGCTACAAAATTTGGTGTGATTCGTACCGAAACCGATTTTGAAGGCGCCATTTATAAAGGTGTTGGCAACGATTATAATTGGCAGTATTTTAATGAGTTTTTAGTTGAAGGCAGATTACCAAATTTAGAAGCTAAGTGGAGCGAGGAAGTTTTAATTTCTCAATATTTATCCAACAGGTTAGGGTTTAAAATAGGGGATGAATTTCAAATGGTTTTTGCTAAAGACGACCCCGAAAAACTCCCCAATTATGTAAAATGTATCATTGTAGGTATTTACAATTCTGGATTTCAAGATTTAGATAAGCAGTATTTAATTGGCAATATCAGGCATATACAACGCATCAATAATTGGGAAGATGACCAAATAGGAAATTTTGAAGTTTTTCTGGATGATTATTACCAAATACAAAAAAAAGGTGTGGAGATTTATCAAAACACCCCATCAACATTCAATACGCAAACCGTTACAGATAAGTACTATTCAATTTTCGAATGGATAAAAATTTTCGATAAAAACACTTATGGTATTATAGGTATCATGATACTCGTGGCAGGTATAAACATGATAACCGCTCTGTTAGTTTTAATCCTGGAGCGTACCCAAATGATAGGCATATTAAAAGCTTTGGGAAGCAACAATTGGAGCATTCGTAAACTGTTTTTATACAACGCTTCCTACCTTATTTTGTTAGGCTTATTTTGGGGCAATATATTGGGTTTAGGGTTGCTGTTCGCACAAAAATACTTCAAACTTTTTCCGTTAGACCCAACTGTGTATTATGTAACCGAAGCCCCCGTTTACATCAATTTTGGTTATGTTCTAGCTTTAAATGTTGGTACACTCGTTTTGTGCTTGCTCATGCTTTTAATCCCGTCGTACATCATCACAAAAATATCACCGATAAAAGCCATCCGTTTCGATTAAATATTTTTGGCGTTTTAACACGCTTTCACTGCTCAATCTTTTCGCTTAAAGGCAAAAAGGATTTCAAACATACCGTTCAATCGTTAACGCATTTCAAAATAAGCCAATTTTTAACTTTTAAGTTTATCAATTAATGTAAATTTGCACCTATGGATTACGCAAAAAACATACTGGAAACTATTGGTAATACACCATTGGTAAAACTCAATAAACTTACCAAAGAGTTACCATGTTTAGTATTGGCAAAATATGAAACTTTCAATCCTGGCAATTCTACAAAAGATAGAATGGCGCTAAAAATGATTGAGGATGCCGAAGCCGATGGGCGCCTAAAACCAGGCGGCACCATTATTGAAGGCACTTCGGGCAATACAGGTATGGGTTTAGCTTTGGCAGCTATAGTAAAAGGTTACAAGTGTATTTTTGTTACAAACGATAAACAATCCAAAGAAAAGGTGGATATTTTACGTGCTGTTGGAGCCGAGGTTATTGTGTGTCCCACAGCCGTAGCGCCAACCGATCCTCGATCATATTACTCTGTATCAAAGCGTTTAGGTGAAGAAACGCCTAATTCTTGGTACGTAAATCAGTATGATAATTTAAGCAATACCAAAGCACATTACGAATCTACAGGACCAGAAATTTGGAAACAAACCGACGGTAAAGTAACCCATTTTGTAGTGGGTGTAGGTACAGGTGGCACCATTTCAGGAGTGGGAAAATATTTAAAAGAACAAAACCCTAATATTAAAGTTTGGGGCATTGATACCTATGGTAGTGTGTTTAAAAAATACCATGAAACAGGAATTTTTGATGAAAACGAAATTTACCCTTATGTTACTGAAGGTATCGGTGAGGATATTTTACCAAAGAATGTCGATTTCAGCATTATTGATGGGTTCACTAAAGTAACCGATAAAGATGCCGCTATTTATACGCAAAGACTCGCTAAAGAAGAAGGTATGTTTTTGGGCAATTCTGCTGGGGCAGCCATAAAAGGAGTATTGCAATTAAAAGAACATTTTACAAAAGATGATGTTGTGGTGGTATTGTTTCATGACCATGGTAGCCGTTATGTTGCTAAAATGTTCAATGACGATTGGATGAAAAAAATGGGATACAAGGAATAGGCAATAAATCATATCTATAATTCCATTACAAATAATTGTTGTTTGTTATTTTTAAACTAGATTAGTAATTGTAATTTTGAGAAAAGAAAAATAAGATTCAATGAAACTAGTTTTATCACCTGCAAAATCTCTTGATTTTGAAACTGAATTACCAATAAAACAACATACCGAAGCTCAATTTTTAAAGCAATCTAAGCAATTAAATAAAATCCTAAAAAAGAAATCGGCTAAAAGTTTATCTAAACTCATGAGTATTTCTGATGCTTTAGGTCAGCTTAATTATGAGCGTAACCAATTATGGGATTTACCATTTAATACCTATAATGCAAGACCTGCAGTATATGCTTTCAATGGTGATGTTTATAGAGGGTTGGATGCGTATACCATTCCAAATGAAAAAATAGATAAACTTCAAAATACGGTGCGTATTTTGTCTGGTTTGTACGGTTTATTAAAACCAACCGATTTAATCCAACCTTACCGTTTGGAAATGGGCACAAAGATGCCTGTTGGTACTAAAAAGAATTTGTACGAATTCTGGAAAAAAGATATTACAAAAGCCCTAAATGAAGAACTTGATAAAGATGAACTATTTGTTAATTTGGCAAGTAACGAGTACTTTAAAGCTATAGATACTAAGGCACTAAAAGTCCCTGTGGTAAATGTAGAATTCAAAGATTTTAAAAATGGCGAATATAAAATCATTTCATTTTTTGCGAAAGAAGCCCGTGGCTTAATGGCGCGTTATATTATTGATACCGATGCAGAATCTATTGATGATTTAAAAGGCTTCAATTATGGGGGCTATAACTTCAGTGAGCCAATGTCAAAAGAAAGCGAATTGGTTTTCATCAGATAATTATGGTTTACTATCTTATACTAGCACTTCAAGGCTATTGCATATATCACATGATTAAATACAGAAACCCTTATTATTGGGTTTTTTAATTTTGTTTTTACCTGTGGTTGGATGTATTATCTATCTAATTACCCAAGTGTTTAGTAAAAGAGATGCTGACTCCTAGTGCTTAAATTTTGAACAGTTCATTAGGCAATAAAGCCTGTATTTAGGATTGATAAAATAAAAGCACTTCATTAAATATAAGTTATGTGTAAAATTATAGGAATCGACATTAGTAAACAAACTTTTGATGTTGCAACTAAAAAAGAAAAATATATAGAAAATTATCAACCAAATATTTGTTTATAAGCACAGTTCATTGCGAGTGCAGCGAAGCAATCTTCCTAATCAGACCGAATTATCAAAACCGTATCATTAACTTCTAGTTCAGGTGCTGCTAATATCTCCATTAGCAGGTTGCCCTTATACCAACAGCTAAAAGCTAAAAACCCAAAATTCAATACCTTTGATTTTAGGGTGATGCAATACAATGAGTTTTTTTAATCACTTTAAAAGTATGGCATCTATCTCCAACTTAAAAGACTCTGCTTTTTTGTTGCCAATTAAAAAGGCTATCATTTGTATTTGGTTTCCTTGGTAGTTCTCCATATCGAGTTTTCTGCCACGAAAGGCTGGATATAAGGAGGTAAATGGTATTTCAATGGTTTCCCAGTTACCAGAGGTACCAAAGGAACAGACATAAGAATAATCGTCGTTATTATTAGTTTTTATTCTGAATTGATAGGTTTTGCCATCACCTTTTAATTTTAAAACCACTTTAGAAAAACCAGAAACATTTTTAGTATCAAATTTATATTGAACCATTGAAAACCCGCCGTTATTTTCTAAGGAAACACGGCCTTTAAACAGCCCATGTCCGTTTTCACTTAAGTTAAAATTCCCGTTAGATTTTCCACCCATAACCACATCATCAACAATGCGCCAATTGGCAATGTCACTTTTGGTATTAAAATTAAATAGGGTCATGGTATTTTGTAGGATTAAAAATAAAAAAATAAGGTTCATTTTTATGGGTTCGCTTATTGGTCTAAGATATCGTTCCGTTTTAATGAACTATATCGTTCGATAAGCGAAGGTAGTTGAAAATTTTTACAAAGTCAACTATTCTCAATATCACTAATATGGTGTTCCAAAGCCTTTACAGAAATTTGTATTTCCCAAATTAAAAAAGCTAATGAAAGTATCAATAAAATAAGGGCTACGCCAAATACCCAAACCGCTATGGTATGTTGCTGTACATAAATTAAAAACATGGTAAGCACACAGAGTAAAAGGCTTGTAATTCCAAAAATTTGCATGGCGCGGGTTAAGTACAAACGCTGTTTTATATTTTTAATTTGCTTTATTAAAAGGGTATCTTTCTTTTCTAAATATTTGTCATGCAAACTTCTTACTACAGCGGCATAAGCTAAAAACCTGTTGGTATAGGCAAGCATAATTAAAGAAATTGCAGAAAATAAAAGTGCTGGTGTGGTTAGCGTAAGTTGTTCCATAAACTATTTTTTTACCAAATTTAGCAACTTAAGGTTTTACGATAAATTATTTGGCAAAATATTTTACATTAGTTGCATGCAAGAAGATTTTCTACATTATATCTGGAAGCACAAAAAATTCCAAATACATAACTTAACCACAACCAACCATGAAAGCGTTTTGGTAAACCATGTTGGGCAACATAATGTAAATGCTGGCCCCGATTTTTTTAATGCACAACTTAAAATAAACGAACAGCTTTGGGCGGGTAATGTAGAAATTCATGTAAAATCTTCCGATTGGTTTTTGCACAATCATGAAACCGACAAAGCTTATGATAACGTTATTTTGCATGTGGTTTGGGAGCACGATACCGAAGTGTTTAGGAAAGATAACTCACCCATAACTACGTTACAGATTAAAGATTTTGTTGAGGACCATGTGCTGAGAAATTACGAAAAGCTCTTTTCTAAGCAAAACAAATGGATTAATTGCGAAAACGAATTTGCTCCAGTTGATGAATTTATTTTAAAAAACTGGTTAGAGCGTTTGTATATCGAGCGTTTAGAACAAAAAGCAATAGCTATTGATGCATTACTTAAACAATCCAAAAATGATTGGGAAGCCGTATTGTTTAAAATGTTGGCCAAAAACTTTGGGCTTAAAGTAAACGGTGAAGCGTTTTTAAGTTTGGCTAATTCTTTGGATTTTTCAATTATCAGAAAAAGTCAAAATAACCAGCAAACATTGGAAGCTTTATTTTTTGGGCAATCGGGCCTGTTGGATGAGGATATTCAGGATGCCTATTATTTGAGTTTGGTAAAAGAGTATCAGTTTTTAAAGCAAAAATTTAAGCTAGATAATGATCAAGTGCTACCCATACAGTTTTTTAGGTTACGACCACCAAATTTCCCAACCATTAGGTTGTCGCAATTGGCAAGCTTGTACCAGGGGCATCAAAATTTATTTTCAAAAATCCTGGAAACCAATACACGTGATGAGTTTTTCGAGCTTTTTAAGGTATCAACATCCAAGTTTTGGAAAACACATTACACTTTTCAAAAAATATCGAAATCATCATCAAAAACACTTACCAAATCGTTTGTAGATTTGTTATTGATAAATACTATTCTGCCCATAAAATTCTGTTATGCCAAACAAAAGGGTGAACCCATTGACGATTTAATTGTTAAATTAGGTTCTGCTATACCTTCTGAAACCAATAGCATTATTACCGCTTACAATAATTTAAAAAAAGTATCTAACTCAGCGTTAGATTCGCAGGCACTTATTCAACTCAAAAACAATTACTGCGATAAAAACAAGTGTTTAAAATGTGCAGTAGGTAATATATTTTTAAACAAATAAACTTTTAAACAAATAAACTTAGTGTTAAATTGCAGCATGAACTTTTTTTATAAACCATTATTGTTTTTTCAAAAGCATGGGTATTATGTTTGTCAGCGTATTGCCGATAGATTGGGTATACGTGCCAAAGTAGTACGCACTTCGTTTATGTACTTAACCTTTGTAACTGTTGGTTTTGGTTTTGCATTGTATTTGTTTTTGGCATTCTGGATTAGAATAAAAGATTTGGTTTACACTAAACGCTCATCAGTTTTTGATTTATAATTTATGAATCCGCTTATAAAGTTTTTCAGAACCAAAATATACACCGCAGTTTTTTTACTGGTTTTTATAATGATTATTGGTGTTGCTGGTTATGTAATGATTTCTGGGTACTCGTTGGTTGACGCTTTTTACATGACGGTTATTACCATGACCACGGTTGGTTTTGGTGAAGTGGTTCCACTTGACGATCAATCTAAAATTTTCACTATTTTTCTAATTTTAGCCAGTGTTGTTATAGTGGGTTATGCACTTTCTGTTATAACAGAATATATTTTAAGTAAAAACGATTTTGAAGAATTAAAACACAAAAAGATGCAAAAAAAGATTGAGAGTTTTAAAAACCATGTGGTTATTTGTGGTTATGGGAGAAATGGTAAGCAAGCTGCTAGAAAACTGTCGGCTTACAAAAAGCAATTTGTGGTTATTGAAAGAAATAAAGAGGTAGAAGAACGCCTTCAAATAGATGGCGTACCATATGTAATTGGAAACGCCAATGAAGATGAAATACTTATAAGAGCAGGGGTAGATAGGGCATCGTGTTTTATATCGGCCTTACCCAACGATGCCGATAATTTGTTTGTAGTGCTTTCTGCAAGACAATTAAATAATAAAATTAATATTATAAGTCGCGCATCTCAAGAGTCGTCATACGATAAATTAAAGTTTGCAGGCGCCAACAATGTTATTTTACCTGATAAAATAGGTGGAGACCACATGGCATCTTTAGTGGTAGTTCCTGGTTTAATGGAGTTTATTGATAACCTATCCATAGTTGGCAAATCCAATATCAATATAGAGGAAGTTGCTGTAGAAAAGCTCTATAATACAAATTCTATAAAAACAATTAAAGATTTAGATTTGCGTAAAAAAACAGGTTGTACCGTAATAGGTTATAAGGATGAGAATGGTGAGTATATTGTAAACCCGGAGGCAGAACTGGAGTTGGCACCAAATTCAAAAATAATAGTTTTGGGTAGACCAGAACAAATTGAAGCCTTAAACTCGGAGTTCAATATAGATTGATAGTATTGCTATTTTAACAATCAATGTTTTAAAAAATCATTTTTTTTTAGCATCTTGCTAGCTTTAATAAAAATTCTTTAATAAAAACTAACTAATTCAATTTCTTATGAAGAAATACCTTCTTTCAATATTCACAATAATATTTCCTGTATTAACTTTTGCTCAAGAAGAAGAAATTGGTCTTGATGAAAAAATAGATCAAGCTTTTGCGCCTATTGCTCAGTTTTTTACAGATGTTATATTCTTTCCAGTTTATCAAGATGATACCTATACAATTCCATTTGTATTGGCACTTTTGGTTGGTAGTGCATTGTTTTTTACTATTTATTTTGGATTTCCAAATATTAGATATTTCTGGACAGCCATAAGCATTGTGAGAGGTAAATTTGAAGATATAGAAAAGCATGGTGCTAAAGAACTTTATGGTGAAGATGGTATTGCTCAAGGACAAGATTTAACTAAGGTTGATATAGAAGAACATTTAGTAAGTGTTGAAAACGAATTAGCTATTGATGGCGATATTGTAGATACAATTAGAGACGAAAGTTCCGATGGTGAGGTATCTCACTTTCAAGCATTGGCAACAGCTGTATCTGGTACCGTTGGTAATGGTAATATAGCAGGTGTAGCGTTAGCAATAGCACTTGGTGGGCCAGGAGCAACATTTTGGATGATTATTTGCGGACTTTTAGGAATGTCAACCAAATTCGTTGAGTGTACTTTAGGTGTGCAATACAGAGATGTTGGTAAAGATGGAACCGTATATGGAGGTCCTATGTTTTACATTAGAAAAGGGCTTAAGGCAAAAGGTTTTAAAACCTTCGGAAAAATTGCAGCAGGTATTTTTGCAATATTCTGTATTGGTGGTTCTTTTGGTGGTGGTAATGCAGCACAATCTAACCAAGCAACAATAGTAATTAAAGAATTATTTAATTGGGAAAGTACAGCAGCGGGAGCTATTGTAGGTTTAGTATTAGCTGTTCTAGTTGGTATAATTATAATAGGTGGTATTAAGCGTATTGCTCAAGTAACAGAAAGGGTAGTGCCATTTATGGCGTTAATGTATATAGTAGCTTGTTTATATATTATCTTTAGCAACTTTGGTTTAATTGATGATGCTATTGGTTTAATTATCAAAGAAGCTTTTAACCCTACTGCTTTTGGTGTTGGTTCTTTAATAGGAGTTTTATTAGTAGGCTTCCAACGTGCAGCATTCTCAAATGAAGCCGGTGCTGGTTCTGCATCCATTGCGCATTCAGCAGTAAGAACTAAATACTCAGCTTCTGAAGGTTTAGTAGCTTTATTAGAGCCTTTTATTGACACGGTAGTAATTTGTACTATGACAGCTTTAGTAATTATCATTTTCAATTTTGGTGGATTTTTCGAGTATGGTGGAGATGGTTCAGGTGTAGTTTTTATTGATGGTACACCTTATGAAGGAGCAGGAATAACATCTCAAGCTTTCGCTCAATATATTCCGTATTCTAATGTGTTTTTAACAGTGGCTGTAGTATTGTTTGCTGTATCAACAATGATTTCTTGGTCATACTACGGATTACAATCTTGGAAATTTTTATTCGGAAGAGGCAAAACGGCTGATTTAGTATATAAATTATTATTCTTAACATTTGTAGTAATTGGTGCAGCAGCAAGTATGGGATCTATTTGGTCATTCTCTGATGCCATGATTTTTGCTATGATTTTCCCTAATATGGTTGGTTTATTCTTGTTATTCCCAGTTGTTAAAAAACAATTAAAAAGATACCTTGACGCTATCAATCTTAAAAAGGAAGCTATTGAGGATTAAAACATAACTAACTCAAACTATATATGAAATCCCATTTCACGTTTACTAAACAACAACGAAATGGGATTTTTTTATTAATTCTCATCATCATTGTTTTACAATGTGTTTATTTTTTTGTTGATTTCAAATCAAAAGATGTTCAAGTAAACAATAATCAATTATTAAAATTTCAAAAAGAAATTGATTCTCTCAAACAGGTTCAATTGGAAGCAGGTAAGCCAAAAATTTTCCCTTTCAATCCAAATTATATCACAGATTATAAAGGAGCAACTCTAGGAATGACCAATGAAGAAATTGATAGATTATTGACCTTTAGAAAACAAAATAAGTGGATTAACTCCATAGGGCAATTTCAACAAGTAACCAAAGTATCCGATTCTCTTTTAAACGCCATCTCTCCCTACTTTAAATTTCCAGAATGGGTTACTGAAAGCAAACAAACAAATTCAACATTTACTTATAATATCAAGCCAAAAACCTTTGCCGAAAAGGAAGATTTAAATAGGGCTACCACACAACAATTACAAAAAGTATATGGTATTGGCGAATATTATTCGGAGCGTATTGTAAAGTTCAGAAATTCATTTCCTGGAGGTTTTATTGCCGATGTGCAATTGCAGGATGTATATGGATTAACACCAGAGTTGATTGAAAAAATAACCGAACAGTTTACAGTAAAAACACCAAGAAAAATTAAAAAAATTGATTTAAACACAGCAACTGTAGATCAATTAGTAACCATACAGCATATAGATTACAATTTGGCAAATGAGATAATTGAACAGCGCACTTTAAGAGATGGGTATAAATCTTTGGGTGAATTAACAAAAGTTAAAGACTTTCCAGTAAATAAAATAGAGATAATTAAATTATATTTGCACCTCGAAAAAGAAATAAATGAATAGTATGTACTTCACTGAAGAGCACAACCTTTTTAGAAAAAGCCTTCAAGATTTTTTACAAAAAGAAGTGGTTCCACACATTGAAACTTGGGAGAAAACTGGAAATATAGACCGTTTTATTTGGAAAAAATTTGGAGATATGGGCTTCTTTGGTATCAATTACCCAGAAGCTTATGGTGGTTTGAATTTAGATTTATTTTATACCGTTATATTGCTTGAAGAACTTCAAAAAATTAACTCTGGTGGTTTTGCTGCAGCCATTTGGGCGCATGTGTATTTGGCAATGATGCATTTAAACGCCGAGGGAAGTGAAGTCATTAAACAAAAATATCTAACATATAGCATTTCTGGCGATAAAATAGGATGCTTATGTATTACTGAGCCTTTTGGAGGTAGTGATGTAGCTGGTATGCGAACTACTGCTGTTAAAAAGAATGACCATTATATTATAAACGGTTCAAAAACTTTTATCACAAATGGGGTATCAAGTGATTATTTGGTTGTAGCTGCAAAAACTAACCCAGATTTAGGAAATAAAGGTATTAGCATTTTTGTTTTGGATAGAGATATGCAAGGCGTTTCGGCAACCAAATTAGATAAATTGGGGTGGAGAGCTTCAGATACTGGAGAAATAGCTTTTGATAATGTAAAAGTGCCTGTTGAAAATTTAATAGGCGAGGAAAATAATGGCTTTCTATATATCATGCAACATTTTGCTTTAGAGCGTTTAATTATGGGAGTTAATGCCCATGCACGAGCAGAATACGCTTTAGAGTATGCGTTGCAATACATGAGTAAGCGTCAGGCATTTGGAAAATCGATTGACAAGTTTCAGGCTTTAAGACATAATATAGCCGATTTATATACCGAAATGGAAATCTGTAAAGAGTTCAACTATTCGGTAACTTACAGATTAAATAAAGGCGAGTATGTAGTAAAAGAAGCCACCATGTCTAAATTAAAGTCAACAAAAATGGCTGATGAGGTTATTTACCAATGCCTACAATTTCTAGGAGGTTATGGTTACATGGAAGAATATCCTATGGCAAGGCTGTTACGCGATAGTAGGCTTGGACCTATTGGTGGTGGTACTTCAGAGATACTAAGAGAGATACTAGCTAAAATTATTATTGATAAAAAAGAGTACAAGCCCGCAACATAAAATAATTTTTAATTTTTAATTATAAATTCATAATTGTTTTTATATTTGCACCCACAAAATCCCAAAAAGAGAGGAGGTTAAGACACTATGTTAATAATACCAATAAAAGAAGGAGAAAATATAGATAGAGCTTTAAAGCGTTTCAAGCGTAAGTTTGATAAAACTGGAATTAAGCGTCAATTGCAAAATAGAAAGCAGTTTACTAAGCCGTCTGTAGAGCGTAGAGCACAAATTCAAAAAGCGCAATACATTCAAGGATTAAGAGATGCAGAAGAAATTTAAGCGAATCCAAAAAAATAAATTCAAATCCCGCAAATAGCGGGATTTTTTTATATACTACTTTTTAAGTTTAAACTAATTTAATGTTGCAGTATTAACTTTTAACTTTTAACTTTAAACTTTAAACTTTTTAAAATGTCTTTTCAATCATTTACTGATTATTTACTCCTAGAAAAAAATTACTCATCGCTTACGGTAAAGGCATATCAAAATGATTTGGAAGATTTTTCAGAATTTATCAAATCCAAGTATGAAACAAACTCCATAGAAAAAGTTAATTATGCACAAATAAGGAGCTGGATAGTTTCATTGGTTGAAGGAGGCCTTACCAATAGGAGTGTCAATCGAAAAATATCAGCATTGAACACCTATTATAAATTCCTTTTAAAAATCCAGAATATTGAAGTTAACCCTTTGGTTAAACACAAGGCTTTAAAGACAAGTAAAAAAGTTCAAGTTCCTTTTTCCGAAATTGAAATTGAAATGGTTTTAGATGATTTAAATTTTGGGGATGATTATGAAAATGTTCGCAATAAATTTATTATCGAGTTATTTTACTCAACAGGCATAAGAAGGATTGAACTTGTACAGCTTAAATTGAGAGACTTAGATTTAGATAAAAAAACGTTAAAAGTTTTAGGCAAGAGAAATAAAGAACGTATAGTTCCGTTATTAAAATCAGTAATAGATACTGCTAAAATATACTTAAAATTGAGAGGCGAATTAGCATGCATTTCAAACCATGATAGGTTGTTTTTAACGAAAAAAGGCGTAAAAATATACGAAACTCTTGTTTACAGAATAATAAATGATTATTTTAGTTTGGCATCTTCAAAAGTAAAAAAGAGTCCGCATATACTAAGACACTCTTTTGCTACACATTTGTTAAACCAAGGTGCAAATTTAAATGCTGTTAAAGAACTTCTTGGTCATTCTAGTTTAGCCGCTACACAAGTTTATACGCACAATAGTATAGCAGAACTGAAAAAAGTGCACATAAATGCACACCCAAGAAGTAAAAAATAGTATTAATTATTGTCTAACCTAAAAACAATAGTATGAAAGTAAACACGCAATCCGTAAATTTTAATGCAGATCGAAAATTAATTAGTTTCATTCAAAAAAGAATGGATAAATTAGATTTGTTTTATGATAAAGTGATAAAGTCAGATGTTTTTTTGAAGGTTGAAAACACCAGTGATAAAGTCAATAAAATATTTGAGGCAAGGGTAAGTGTGCCAGGTGATAGCTTAGTGGTAAAAAAACAATGCAAAAGCTTTGAAGAAGGGACTGATATGGCAGTAGCATCATTAGAAAGACAGTTAAAAAAGCGAAAAGAAAAATTAAGAGCACATTTATAATAAAATTTCTCAAAAAATGTTTTGAATAAAATAAAAAATCTATACATTTGCAGTCCGTTAGAAATAACGGGCTTTTTTTGTGTGTAAAAACTAGAAAAATGCCGATGTAGCTCAGCTGGCTAGAGCAGCTGATTTGTAATCAGCAGGTCGTGGGT
>JBMTVT010000029.1:0-28187 GCA_049451635.1 Tamlana sp.
TATAATAAAATTGCTGTTACCGCTGAGGTGACGAAACTTTTAGTGCCAACACCTCCTATCTATGGGTTTGTTGATACAAATGCAAATGACAGACAAGATAATGACGAAGCTACAATAATTGTTGAGGGTAAAGATCCCGATGTAAACTTTTTATCAGGTATTTTTCAATCTTTTGGTGATGCGCCAGATGGTTTTAGTGAAGAGCTAAAAGAATTTACTTGGGCTCTAAGTGCCGAATATGTGTATCAAGATTCCTTTGCTTTTAGAGCTGGATATTTTAATGAAAGCGAAGACAAAGGGGCTAGAAAGTTTTTAGCGCTAGGAGCAGGCTTTAAAGCCAATGTGGTAAATATCGACTTGTCTTACTTGTTTTCTGCATCAAAAGTTCAAAGTCCTTTAGAAAACACCTTGCGTTTTTCTTTAACTTTCAATATAGGTTCTGGAGCTTATCAGGAGTACTAATAAAGTAAGTATTTTATATAAATTCAAAAAAAAACTATTGTTCATCAACAATAGTTTTTTTGTTTATTAAATTTATTGAATACATTTGAGTATGAAGGAAATAAAAATAGAGACCACATTATTCGTTTTTGATAATGTACATGAGCTTCCTCAAAATGTTTTTACATTGATGCAAAAAGCTATTGAAGCCAGAGAAAAGGCCTATGCACCATACTCGAAGTTTCATGTTGGAGCAGCTTTACTTTTAGATAATGGTGAAATCATTACAGGTAGTAATCAAGAAAACGCCTCCTATCCTTCAGGGTTATGTGCAGAAAGAACAGCTATTTATTATGCGGGTTCTCAATTTCCAAATGCAAAAATAGTCCGAATGGCTATTACAGCTAGCTCTAAAAAAAACCAAACAAAAAAACCAATCCCGCCTTGTGGTGCTTGTAGGCAAGCGATTGCTGAGTATGAAATTAAGCAAGAAACTCCCATCGAGATTTTTTTTATGGGAGAAATAGGAAAAGTTGCAAAATCTAAATCATTAGCAAATTTATTGCCTCTGGTTTTTGATAAATCTGTTTTATAACGTTTTCGTTAAAATTTACTATTTTCAGTTTTCTCATTAATGAGTAAAGTGTTACTTTTGTTATTCGTTTATTTAATTAACGTATATAATGCAAAAAATCACAAAAGAGGTTTACCTTAAATGGTATGAAGACATGTTATTCTGGAGAAAGTTTGAAGATAAACTAGCTGCAGTATATATCCAACAAAAAGTAAGAGGATTTCTTCACTTGTATAATGGCCAAGAAGCGGTATTAGCAGGTGCTTTGCACGCTATGGATTTGACAAAAGATAAAATGATTACTGCTTATCGTAATCACGTACAGCCAATCGGTATGGGGGTAGACCCTAGGCGAGTGATGGCAGAGTTATACGGAAAAGCAACAGGAACTTCACAAGGTTTGGGAGGGTCTATGCACATTTTTTCTAAAGAACACCGTTTTTATGGAGGTCATGGTATTGTTGGTGGTCAAATTCCATTAGGAGCAGGTATTGCTTTTGGCGATAAATACCATGGTAGCGATGCCGTAACCTTATGTTGTTTTGGTGATGGTGCGGCAAGACAAGGGTCGTTGCACGAATCCTTTAACTTAGCAATGTTGTGGAAATTACCTGTAGTTTTTGTTTGTGAAAATAATGGATATGCCATGGGAACATCGGTAGAAAGAACGGCGAACCATACAGAAATTTGGAAATTAGGTTTAGGCTACGAAATGCCTTGTGGACCAGTAGATGGTATGAATCCTGTGAAAGTAGCTGAAGCATTTGATGAAGCTATCCAAAGAGCACGTCGAGGCGATGGTCCTACTTTCCTAGAGCTTAAAACCTATCGATACAGAGGTCATTCAATGAGTGATGCCCAACATTACAGAACAAAAGAAGAAGTAGCAGAATATCAAAAAATAGACCCCATTACACAAGTCAAAGATATCCTTCTTGAAAACAAATATGCTTCAGAAGCTGACATTAAAGAGATTGACAAACGTGTTAAAGACCTTGTGTCAGAGTGTGAAAAATTTGCAGAAGAATCACCATTCCCAGAAAAGAATGTCATGTATGATGTGGTTTACGAACAAGAAGACTATCCATTTATCCAACATAAATTATAAACTATGGCTATAGTAGTAAATATGCCGCGTTTAAGCGACACCATGGAAGAAGGAACCGTAGCAACTTGGTTAAAAAAAGTTGGTGATAAGGTTGAAGAAGGCGATATTTTAGCAGAAATAGAAACTGATAAAGCCACTATGGAATTTGAATCCTTTAACGAAGGGACTCTACTTCATATAGGTGTGCAAGAAGGTGAAACTACCAAAGTTGATGAGCTTTTAGCCATTATAGGTGATGAAGGTGAAGATATTTCTGGATTATTAAACGGTAATAATAGCTCTTCTTCTAAAGAGGAAAAAGAAGAAAAGAAAGAAAGCGATACTCAAAATAAAGCTGAAGATTCAAATAAGGAAGAAATTTCAGGTGAAACTCAAGATTTACCAGAAGGTGTTATTGTTGTAACGATGCCTCGTTTGAGTGATACCATGGAAGAAGGAACCGTAGCAACTTGGTTAAAGAAAGTAGGTGATAAAGTTGAAGAAGGCGATATTTTGGCGGAAATTGAAACTGATAAAGCCACCATGGAATTTGAATCATTCCAGTCAGGTACTTTATTGGAAATAGGTTTGCAAGAAGGCGAATCGGCGAAAATAGATTCATTATTAGCTATCATTGGGCCAGCGGGAACTGATGTTTCTGGCGTTGCTGCTAATTTCAAGACTTCATCCTCTTCTTCAAAAAAAGAAGAAGCCCCAAAAGAGGAAGCTAAAAAAGAAGTTCCTAAAGCTTCTCCAACAGAGGAAAAATCGGAATCAAAATCTAGTGTACCTAGTGCACCAAAACCAACTCCTGTTTCAGCAAACGGACGTGTTTTTGTATCACCGTTAGCTAAAAAGTTAGCAGAGGAAAAAGGAATTAACTTAACACAAGTTCAAGGTTCTGGTGAACATGGGCGTATTGTTAAACGCGATATAGAAAACTATTCACCTTCAGCGGCGGCATCTGTTGGTAAATTTGTACCTGCAGGACAAGAAGATTTTGAAGATGTTCCAAATTCACAAATGCGTAAGGCTATTGCCAAAGCATTAACAAATTCTAAGTTTACAGCGCCACATTATTATTTAAGTGTAGAGTTCGATATGGATAATGCCATAGCTTTCCGTGCACAATTCAATACCATTCCAGATACCAAAATTTCTTATAATGATATGGTTGTTAAAGCTTGTGCATTAGCGTTAAAACAACATCCGCAAGTAAATTCACAATGGTTTCCAGATAAAATGCGCTTAAATAACCATGTTCATATTGGTGTAGCAGTAGCGGTTCCTGATGGTTTGGTTGTTCCTGTTGTTAAGTTTGCAAACGAGCAAACCTTGCCTCAAATAGGTGCTGCGGTTAAAGATTTAGCTGGAAAAGCTAGAAATAAAAAATTAACACCTGCAGAAATGGAAGGAAGTACCTTTACGGTTTCTAATTTAGGTATGTTTGGTGTTGATACCTTTACTTCTATTATTAACCAACCTAATTCAGCTATACTTTCAGTTGGAAATATTGTTGAAAAGCCAGTGGTTAAAAACGGACAAATTGTAGTTGGTAATACTATGAAATTGTCGTTAGCTTGTGATCATAGAACTATTGATGGTGCTACTGGGGCTCAATTTCTTCAAACATTAAAAGGATATATTGAAAATCCTGTAACTATGCTAGTATAATTATTTCTATATAACAGAATTTAAAATACTAAAAACCTGTTTCATTTTTTTGAAGCAGGTTTTTTAATTTACCCGTTGTCTTTCTTCCTCTGAGCCTGTTTCTCTATTACGGGAAGATTTTAATTTATTATTACCAAAGTTGCGAGAATAATTAAAAATAAAGGATCTGTTAAAAAAATCAAATGTATTTCTAGTTTTAATATTTTGTTCCGGTAAATCTGTGCCACCATTAAATTCAATGCTATCAAGTATATCGTTTATCGAAAATTTTAGGGTTCCCCATTTGTCGCTAAACTTTTTTGTAAACCTAAATTAATCCCATAAACTTCAGCATATTTTGCTGATCCAAAAAAGCCTGGACCCATTATAAAACCCTGATAATTCGGATGAAAAACTATCCGATATTTTAAACGGATCAGTATTGTTTGCTGAAAAATTTCCTAAACTTAATTCGATAGCCTCATCATTGTAGAATGTTCTTACTTTTTGTTTATAAAAATTAAAGTTTTTTTGGGTGCGCCACCAATTAGTAATATTTAATGGTAAGCCAATCGTAACTCCAAATGTTTTGGTGTATTCTAAATTTGCAGCTTCAAAAATTAATATCCCAGTCGCCTCGTCTATACGTTCTTGAAAGCCAGCTATTGAAAAATCTTCATTGGTATATTGAAACGATAAAAAATATGATTTATAATTAACATCATACTTGAAAGCATTAGATATGGCCGGTTGAAGTGATGCGTTTCCTGATAAAACGTATTAGGGTCAAAAAAGATAACAAAAGGGGCTAAATCGTTAAAAGTTGGCCTTATAATTCTTTTGGAATATGAAAGATTAAAACTTAAGGTGTCGTTTTATTTTTCTACTTAAAAACACGCTTAGAAACGAAATATCGTAATCTCTATCTACTACGGTTCCTTGGGAAATCTGTTTAGCTTTCATAAACACAGCTAATTAAATAATAATGACAACAATTAATATTTTAATTAAGCTACCATACATTAGTTTTTTTATCTTTAAATTTTAAAAAATTACACTTCATGAAAAATATATCACTGTTTTTAATTCTGTTATTGGCCCTAGGATGTAAAAGCTCTGAAGTGGAGCTAGCCAAAGTTAACGAAGTACAGGAAAGTTTAACCTATTTAGCTTCCGATGAGTTACAAGGTAGAAATACTGGTACAGAGGGTATTGAAAAAGCTGCGATTTACATCGAAAATGTATTCAAAGAAAATAAGATTAAACCTTATTTTAAAACTTATAGAGACAGCTTTAACTTAAAGGATATTGTTGGTTATAATCTAATTGGATATGTTGAAGGAAAAGATATAAATCTAAAAAACGAATTTGTAATTCTCGGTGCACATTACGATCATATAGGTAAGGGAAAAACTGTTGAAGGCGATTCCATTGCCAATGGCGCAAATGATGATGCTTCTGGTACGGTGGCTGTTTTAGAATGGGCAAAATATTTTTCGAAAGCGAAAAATAATAAAAGAAGTGTTTTATTCACTTTATATTCAGCTGAAGAAATGGGGCTCAAAGGCTCAGAACATTTAGCCAAAAAACTTAAAGAAGCCAATTTAAATTTATACACCATGATAAATTTTGAAATGATTGGTGTACCAAGAGTAGAAACTGAGACTATGGCTTATATAACGGGATTTGATTTATCAAATATGGCAGAAAAGCTTAATGGTTCTGCGGGTGAGGAAGTGGTTGGCTTTTTACCCGAAGCTAAAGCATATAATTTGTTTAAACGCTCAGATAATTACCCATTTTACAATGAATTTAAAATTCCTGCACATGCCATTTCAACATTCGATTTTACAAATTTTGATTACTACCATCATGTAGATGATGAAGCCGATAAAATGAATTTTGAACATATGACGAATTTCATAAATAAAATGATTCCAGCGTTGCAAGGTATGATAAATGCGCCAACGCAAGAGATTAAAATGACCGATGAGTAAAAACATAATTATTACAGGAACAAGTAGAGGTATTGGGTTTGAACTGGTGCAATTATTTGCGAAAAATGGGCATCAAGTGTTAGCGCTTTCGCGGAATGAAAAACCAATTAAAGATTTAAAACTAAAAAATGTGACATCATTTTCTTTTGATTTAAATGATGTTAATGCATACAAAAATGTAGAAGATTTTATAAAATCCAATTGGCAGCATGTTGATATATTAATTAATAATGCAGGTATGCTAATTAATAAGCCATTTTCGGTACTATCTATGGAAGATTTTGAAAGTGTTTATAAAACCAACGTATTTGGAGTTGCCGAATTAACACGAATCGTTCTGCCTTTTATGAACAAAGGAAGCCATGTAGTAACCATAAGTTCAATGGGCGGCGTTCAAGGTAGCATGAAGTTTCCCGGTTTAGCGGCATATAGCTCAAGTAAAGCAGCTGTTATAAATTTAACCGAATTACTTGCCGAAGAATATAAAGAATCCGGTATTTCGTTTAATGTATTAGCCTTAGGGGCCGTACAAACCGAAATGCTTGAAGAAGCCTTTCCAGGTTACCAAGCACCAATAACAGCCATAGAAATGGCGCAATATATTTTGGATTTTTCACTTAATGGGAACAAATATTACAATGGAAAACTGTTACAGGTTTCTAGTTCTACACCATAGTCATGGGTAAATACAAATGTATTATTTTCGACTGCGATGGTGTTTTGGTAGATAGTGAGCCCATTAGTAATCAAGTCATGGTAGATATGGCAAATGAATTAGGAGCCAATATTGATTTGAATTACGCCATGAAACATTTTAAAGGAGGCTCTTTCGAATCTTGTAAGAGTAAAATTTCAACATTAATAGAAAAACAAATACCGGCTACTTTTGAAAACGAATATCGCCTGCGAAGTTTTGAAGCTTTTAAGTTGAATATGAAATCTATAGAAGGTGTTCAAGATGTTCTTGATAATTTAAATATGCCCTTTTGTGTAGCTTCTAGTGGACCGCAAAATAAAATAAAACTCAATTTAGAGCTTACGGGTTTATTGCCATATTTTGAAAACAGAATTTTTAGCTGTTACAGCATCCAAAAATGGAAACCAGATCCTGCAGTATTTTTGTGGGCAGCAAAAACTATGGATTTTAGGGTTGATGAGTGCTTGGTAATTGAAGATAGTTTATCAGGAGTGAGTGCAGCAAAAAACGGAGGTTTTGATGTGTATGGTTTTACATCCCATGATTATGAAAATGAGTTAGAATCCATGGCTACCAAAACATTTAATCATATGAATAAACTTTTAAGTATATTATGATACAAAACAAACTTCAAAACTATATTCCAAACAATGCAATGGCTCAAGTTGTTAAGCTGTTAGAGCACGATAATTTGTTGGTGAAAATTAAAAACGAACGCAAAACACGCCATGGCGATTATATACGCTTACCAAATGGTAAACATCAAATAACCATCAATTCAAACTTAAACACGTATCGATTTTTGATTACTCTAATTCATGAAATAGCACATTTTGAGGCTTATAATAGTTTTGGAAGAACTATAAGCCCCCATGGAAAGGAATGGAAAAGAACCTTTCAACATTTAATGTTACCATTTTTGCGTCCTGAAATTTTTCCAAATAATTTATTACCTTTATTAGCGAATCATTTTAGAAATCCAAAAGCATCCAGCGACACAGATGCACCATTAGCCTTAGCCTTAAAGCAGTTTGACGAACCCAACGATAAAAACTTCGTTTTTGAAGTACCTTTGGGGCATCATTTTAAATTATACAATGGTAAAATTTTTAAAATGGGACAAAAACGTGTAAAACGTTATGAGTGTTTTGAGGTTAAAACAGGAAGAATATACCTTTTTAATCCAAATGCAGAAGTTGAATTATTAAAAGATTATTAAAGTTATGAATAAAAATTATTATGCCATTTTAATGGCTGGAGGAGTGGGGTCTAGGTTTTGGCCTGTAAGTACGGAAGAATTCCCAAAGCAGTTTCATGATATGTTGGGAACAGGTGATACACTGATCCAAAAAACGTTTCATCGTTTGGCACATTTAATTCCAACTGAGAACATATATATATTAACCAATGAAAGGTATAACGATTTGGTTTTGGGACAATTACCAGAAGTGACTCAAAAACAAGTGGTTTTAGAGCCCGCTATGCGAAATACTGCACCTTGTATATTATACGCATCTTTGAAAATACAAAAAGAGAATCCAGATGCGGTTATGATAGTGGCGCCAAGTGATCATTGGATTGAAGATGAAGTGACCTTCTCAAAAAACGTGAAACAAGCTTTTGAATTTTGTTCAAAAAATGATGCATTAATGACACTTGGTATCCACCCCACCTTTCCTAATACAGGTTATGGCTATATTGAGTTTGATAAAAATTCTTCAGATGATATAAAATCGGTTAATCAGTTTAGAGAAAAACCAGATTATGAAACCGCAAAACAGTTTATAGCACAAGGTAATTTTTTATGGAATGCCGGTATTTTTATGTGGAGCGTTAAAAGCGTAATTAATGCATTTCAAAATAATCAGCCAGATTTATATAAACATTTTGAAGAAGGGATTTCAGCATATAATACTAATAAAGAAGAAGCTTTCATTAAAGAACAATATCCCTTAGCTGAAAACATATCGGTTGATTATGCTATTATGGAAAAGTCTGATAACGTTTTTGTAATTGCCGCTGAATTTGATTGGAACGATTTAGGAACTTGGGGTAGTCTATATGATAAATTAGATAAAAACAATAGTGGGAATGCTGTGGTTAATGCCAGAACATTAACCCAAGATGCATCAGGTAATATGATTCGAACCAAAAATGATAAAATTGTAGTTGTTGATAGCTTGAACGATTATATTATTGTTGATGAAGAAGAAGTTTTGCTTATCTTTCCTAAGACAAAAGAACAAGATATTAAAAAAACACTTCAAAAAGTTAAAGATAAGTTTGGTGAACAATATGGTTGATTATTATGAGCGAAGAAAGTAAATTCAATTTCTCTGGAGAGGAAGAAATGTATAAAAAAGGCGTTGAGCAATCAAAAGAGGCAGTAAAAAAAGATGCTCAAGGATTATTTAAAAGTATTAAAATTTTTTTTAGTGAGTTATTGGATTTTAGAGAAGATACCGATAGAGATGCCACTATTGCAGCTATAAAAGGAGACATTCCTTTTAAAGGGGCTACCGCTTGGATTTTGGTCTGTTCCATTTTTGTGGCTTCTATTGGGTTAAACGCCAACTCTACAGCAGTAGTTATTGGTGCCATGTTAATTTCTCCCCTTATGGGACCTATTTTGGGTGTAGGCCTATCTATAGCTATTAACGATATTGATACTTTAAAGCGCTCGTTAATAAACTTAGCAACTATGATTGTGTTGAGCTTGTTAACAGCATTTTTGTTCTTTTGGCTATTTCCATTAAGCGAAGATACATCTGAACTTTTAGGTAGGGTACAACCCGATATTAGAGATGTTTTAATAGCCTTTTTTGGTGGGTTGGCATTAATAATAGCGCGTACAAAACGAGGTACCATAGCCTCGGTAATTTTTGGTGTAGCTATTGCTACAGCGTTAATGCCACCTTTATGTACCGCTGGTTACGGTCTGGCAAAAGGCAAATGGGACTACTTTTTAGGAGCCATGTACTTGTTTACCATCAATACCATTTTTATTGCTATGGCAACGTTTATCGTATTGAAGATTTTACGTTTCCCCATGTTGAAATATGTGAATTCAAAACGAAGAACGTTTATTTCAAGAATGGCAACCTTGTTGGCAATAATAGTAATTATTCCTGCTATTTGGACCTTTATTTCGGTGTTAAAGCAAAGCAGGTTTGAAATTGATGCCAAAAATTTTATAAATACCGAATTAGAAACACTGCCCAACTCCAGTTATATAAAAAAATATGCTACGTATTCATATAATCCTGAGGGGCAATCTATAATAGAGTTAATACCTTTTGGAACTGATGAAATACCACAAACTACAAAAGATTTATTGGAACAGCGTTTTGGTAATTATAATGCTCTATACAATACAAAATTGTATATAAACCAAGTTAAAAACCGTACAGTAAATAATCTGGAGTATATGGAAGAATTACGCACCAGAGACTCATTGGATTTATTGACCCAAACACAAAAGGTATCGATTTTGGAAAATAAGGTTAAAGAGTTATCTAAACTTGAAAAAAACCATATAGACTTAAATGCCTTACTTGATGAAATGAAAATTAGTTATGACAAGATAGACCAATTTACCTACGCCAGTGTCATTAACTCAAACTTTAAAAAAATGGATACCTTACGAGTATTTTCTGTTAAATGGGTAGATTCCTTAACAAATGAAAAATTTAGAGATCAAGATAAAGAGCGACTTGAAAAGTGGTTGAAATATAAGCTTAAATTAGATACTTTGGTAGTTAAGAGGTTGAATTAGGAATAGGAATTTTTTTCACGGATACTCTTAACTTTATCTATTATTTGTTAGATGTTATTAAAAAGGTTACAAAATAATATAAATATATAGTTTGGTGTATTTTAATAAACCCAATCACTGATTCTCCTCCAAGTACATTTTTCGCACTTTTTTAAATAATTCAGAGGAATAAACAAAATCGGTAACAGCTTCATTATCTGTTTTAAAAATGTTGTCTTTAGAGCCTTCCCAAGCCTTTACACCATCTTTTAAAAACACAATTTTTTCACCAATTTCCATTACCGAGTTCATATCGTGTGAGTTTATTACGGTAATAATCTGGTATTCATCTGTTATCTCTTGAATTAAATTATCTATTACAATAGCAGTTTTAGGGTCTAAACCAGAGTTGGGTTCATCACAAAACAAGTATTTGGGATTGTTTACAATAGCTCTGGCAATGGCAACCCTTTTTTGCATACCTCCAGAAGCTTCACTGGGCATTTTATTATGTGCATTATCTAGGTTAACCCGTTTTAAAACAAAATTGACACGGTCTTCCATTTCGCTTTTGCTTTGTTTGGTAAACATCTTTAGAGGGAACATCACGTTTTCAGCAATCGTCATAGAATCAAACAAAGCACTACTTTGAAATACCATGCCTATTTCCGCACGCAAATTTCGTTTTTTGTACTCAGACAATTGTGAAAATATTTTCCCGTCGTAAGCAATACAACCTTCTTCATAGTCAAATAAACCCAACAAACATTTTAAAAAAACCGTTTTACCGGAACCACTTTGCCCAATAATCAAACTGGTTTTTCCTTTTTCAAAAGTGGTACTAATCCCTTTTAAAATATGTGCATCTCCAAACGATTTATGTAAATCTTTAACTTCTATCATTACCCTAGCATCATATCGGTTAATAAATAATTCAATAAAATAATCACAACCGAAGTCCAAACAAAAGCAGTTGTGCTGGCTTTACCAACTTCTAGTGCGCCACCTTTCATGTAATACCCGTAAAAAGAAGGAACGGTTGCCAATACAATTGCGAAAACAAATGTTTTTATAAATGAATAGATAATATGAAACGTCTCAAAATCGGTTTGAATACCAAGAATATAATCATCTAAGGTAGAATAGCCCCCAAAAACGCAAGCCGCCATACCGCCTAAAATTCCTAAAAACATACCAATTGCAATGGCAAAAGGATATAATAATAAGGCCATGGTTTTTGGAAACACCAAATAGTTTAGGGAGTTAATACCCATAACTTCTAGGGCATCAATTTGCTCAGTTACACGCATGGTTCCAATACTTGAGGTTATAAACGACCCTACTTTACCAGCCATAATAATAGAGGTAAAAGTGGGAGCAAATTCTAAAATCACAGATTGTCGGGTTGCGAAACCTACCAAGTATTTCGGAATTAACGGATTGTCAATATTCAAAGCAGTTTGAATGGTAATTACACCACCAACAAAAAAGGAAATAAAAGCGATAATACCAAGTGAGCCAATAATTAAGTCATCAATATCCTTTAATATTAATGTTCTCATAACACTCCATTTGGTAGGTTTACGAAACATTTCAATAATCATTAAAAAATAAGCGCCTATATTTTTTAGGTATTTCATTATTCTAATTTGTAATTGCTAAAGTAAAAAAAACTTATAGGTATTTAACCTTAATTTTAAATTATGATGTTTTAAAATATGTATTTTTGGTACAGATTTGTACACCATGATGAAAAACATAATTTTAGTCTTTTTTATAAGCTTGCTTTACTTTTCATGTAAGGCCCAAAATACAACTTCATTCAAACAAAATGAAACTGATAGGGGTAAGCCTAAATTGGTTGTGGGTATAGTGGTAGACCAAATGCGATACGATTATTTAACGCGTTTTTATAATCGGTTTGGTGATGGCGGTTTTAAACGTTTGATAAATGAAGGTTTTAACTGTAAAAACAATCATTTTAATTACATACCAACAAAAACAGGTCCTGGTCATGCTTCTATTTTTGCAGGTACAACTCCTAAATATCACGGTATAATTGGTAATGATTGGTATGATAGAATCCTAAGCAGAAATGTTAATTGTGTTGAAGATACCTTAGTGAATTCAATTGGTTCTGATAGTGAAAATGATAAAGATGGCAAAATGTCACCAAGAAGAATGTTGACTACTACCTTTGCTGATGAGAATCGTTTATTTACTCAAATGCGTGGAAAAACCATTGGTATTTCAATTAAACATAGAGGAGCCATTTTACCAGCAGGCCATACGGCCAATGCTGCATTTTGGTTTGATTATGACCATGATGGTAATGGTAACTGGATTACAAGTTCTTATTATATGAAAGAATTGCCAGAATGGGTAAAAGATTTTAATGCCACCAATATTACAGAATCTTATTTTAGGGTATGGAATACACTTTATGATATTAATACATATACCGAAAGTGGAAGTGATTTAAATAATTATGAGCGTATTTTTAAAGGGAAAGAAACAGCAACTTTTCCGTATGATTTGAATAGCTTGAAATCTCAAAACGGTAATTTTAAGATTATCGCCGAAAGTCCTTATGGTAATAGTTTGATAACAGATTTTACTATTCAAGCTATTGATGCCGAAGCTTTAGGAAAAGATGATATTACAGATGTTTTAACGGTTAGCTATTCAAGTACTGATAAGGTGGGTCATGATTTTGGACCTAATTCTGTTGAGGTTGAAGATACTTATTTGCGTTTAGATTTAGATTTAGAGCGTTTGCTTTTGGCATTAGACGAAAAAGTTGGTAAAGGGGAATATACAGTGTTTTTAACAGCAGATCATGGCGCCCCAAATGTTATCAATTACCTTTTAGACAATAAAATTCCAGCTGGACTTTTTGATGAAAGCAAAATGTTTGATGAAATGAATGCTTTTTTAGAGGAAAAATTTAAAGTGTCACATCTTATTTTGAGCCGAATAAACAATCAAATATATCTCGACCATCTTAAAATTGCTGATAATGATCTTGATTTAGAAGATGTAAAAGAAGTTTTATCCATGCAATTGTTAAAATATGCGCTTATTGATAAAGTATACATGACTTCAGAAATCAATCAATTTGAAGGGTCTGATGGTTTTATTGAGGATTTATTGAAAAACGGACATAATCAAAAGCGATCAGGCGATTTAATGTTTGTGTATAATCCAGCTGTATTTAAAGACACTAAATGGAACCGAACTGGAACCGATCATCATTCAGGTTTTAGTTACGATACTCACGTCCCTTTATTATTTTTTGGTAAAGGAATTTTGCACGGTGAAACGTTACAAAAAACAGAAATTACCGATATAGCCCCAACCATGTCTGCTCTTTTAGGGATTAGTTTCCCTAATGCTACGATTGGTAAACCTCTAGAATTTGTTTTAAATTAATGGGTAACCGCACGCTTTATTCAATCATTGCTATTTTAATTGTTATAGGTGTTTATGCCTACGAGAATTTTTTGGTCGAGCAAGAAGCATCCGAAATTATATCAGAAGGAAAAGAGTTAAAGCCAAATACTAACGAATATTTTTACCAAATAGTACTACTGGGCAAATAGTACATCATAAAGGGTACTCATTATAATATAGTGAACTACACGAACAGGCGGAATGGGTTGCTTACGAATTAAAGAAATCACACTTATCCAACACCAATTTTAAACGCCCTTATTTTGAAATCGATAAAGCGGTAAAAACAGTTGCTGCCGATTGGAGGAATTATAAAAATTCGGGTTACGACCGTGGACATCTTTGTCCTGCTGTCGATAGAAATTATAGCAAATCGGCTCATGACGAAACTTTTTTAACCAGTAATATTAGTCCACAAGAACATGAATTCAATTCTGGTATTTGGAATACTTTAGAGCAAAAAGTACGCTATTGGGCAAGCAAATATAACGGGGGTTTTTGTAGTTACAGGTGGTGTTTTAAAAGGGAATTTAAAAACTATTGGCAATGAACATGTCTCTGTTCCAAATCAATTTTTTAAAGTGTTGATTGATAATAATACAGGCAAAACTAAAATGATAGCTTTTTTAATGCCTCATAAAAATTCTAATAAGCCTTTATACGAATTTGTGGTATCTGCAGATTCTATTGAAAAGCTGACAGGAATAGATTTTTTTCCAGAATTGGATGATACTATTGAAAAAAAATTAGAAGCATCAAGCAGTTATAAAGACTGGAGTTTTAACTGAATTTATTCAGCATACCTTTCCATCGTAAATTTCTAATAAACTTCCCTTCTTCATCTGTAACCAAAAAGTCCACTTTTTCTTTTTTAGCTTTAAAATAACCAGCTAAGTAATCTTTAAACAGTGAAAAACTTTTCTTTTTATAAGCGAGTTTTAATGCCGAAATAAAAGTAATTAAAAAACCATAACGCATTTTATACATGGCTTCACCTTGTAAATATTTGGAGGATTTGTTATAGGACATTCCTGTTGGTTTTAAATGTTTCACTTGCAATGAGTCATCGGTTAAAATTTGCCAACCGTAGTATTTTGCCAGTAACTCATCAACCGTATCCCAACCCATAGATGGTTTTAGTTTATCTATTTGTAAAAAACAGCTTTTTCTATAAGCTTTTAAAGCACCTCGAATATGGTCTTTTCGGGTAAGGTTCTCTAAAATCCAGTCACCATTTTTTTCAATGTAACAAAAGCCAGAAACCATCCCCAACTTTTCGTTGTTTTTAAAATGAAAAGCAAGTTGTTCCAAATAATTATTAGGAAAAATTAAGTCGGCATCAAATTTGCAGATTACATCATAATTAGTATCTAAAATTTCATAGCCTTTATAAAACGCATTGATGATTTTTGAACCTGGTAAATGTTCGTTGGAAGATTTGGAATTTATCAATTCAATCCATGAATATTTAGCTTTAAAACCATCAACTATATCATGTGTGCTATCTGTAGAATTATCATTAACTACAACAATCCTTTTTGGCTTTAAAGTTTGGTTCACCAGTGAATCAAGCGTTAAGCTTATAGAAGTTTCTTCGTTGTGCGCGGGTATGATGATGTAAAAATTCAAGGATTAATATTATTGCTTCAAAGTTAAACTCTTTCGGCATAAACTATGTAATATCGCGGAGTAAACCAACGTAAAATTGGACGAATACCGATTTTTTTAGTTGGATTTGTCCACTTTTGTCTATCTATTATTTTCCAGCCAGCTTTCTCTAATAACCAATCAAATTGCCAATCTTCAAATTCGTGGTAATGTCTATCTAGCATATCTGTCTTACTCCTATAAGCTGTTGAAAACCATAATTTTAATGGTACGCTTGCCACTAGTTTATTAGATTGAATAGATTTCAAAACTGTAAGGGGAGATAGTAAATGTTCAAAAATTTCAAATGCAGTTACAACATCTGCTTTAGAATTTTCAATAGTTGAGGTGTCAGTATCTAAATCTTCACCTTTAGTATTTTCAACAGAAAACCCATGCTCTTGCATAATGGTAGTGAACGGATTTATAACGCCCAAATCTAAAATAGTTTCAGATGATGAAACGTGTTTTTTTAAGAATTGTATGGTGAGCTTAAAGCGTTTACTAGGAAATGTGTTTTCGTACATTATTAATATTTGTAAACAATCGCATTTATGTGCATACCGGCACCAACACTTGCAAATATAATAACATCGCCTTTGTTTAAGCTATGGTTTTCCAGTTTATTGTTTTTAACCAAATCGAAAAGTGTAGGAACAGTAGCCACCGAACTATTTCCTAGTTTATGAATGCTCATGGGCATAATGCCTTCTGGAATTTCTGTTTTGTAAAGTCGGTAAAAGCGCTTTAAAATAGCTTCGTCCATTTTCTCATTGGCTTGGTGGATGAAGATTTTCTTTACATCTTTAATATCAAGGCCACTTTTATCTAAACAAGATTTCATCGCGAGAGGTACATTGGTTAAAGCAAATTCATAGATTTTTCGACCATCCATTTTAATGTATCGGGTATCCCTACATAATTCTTGATTATTGGAGTTTCCGAAGAATAAATAGTAGGCTTCATCATAAGTAAAGCTAGCCGTTTCGTGCGCTAAAATGCCACCTTCATCATCAGTAGCCTCAATTATAGTTGCACCAGCACCATCGGAGTAAATCATGGAATCCCGGTCATGTTTATCAACGACTCTGGAAAGGGTTTCAGAGCCAATAACCAAACAGCGTTTTGCCATACCTGCTTTAATAAAAGCTTGTGCTTGAATAACACCTTCAATCCATCCAGGGCATCCAAAAAGTATATCATAGGCGACACATTTTGGATTTTTAATTCGTAAACTGTGTTTAATCCTTGATGCTAAACTAGGCAACATATCACTTTGAATGGTGTTGTGTTTTACATCACCAAAATTATGGGCAACAATTATATAATCAATGCTTTCAGGATCTATTTTTGAATCGGCAATCGCTTTTTCTGCTGCAAAAAAACCTAAATCGGATGAGGTTAAATGAGGTTTAGCATAACGACGTTCAACAATACCTGTAATAGCTTCAAATTTTTCTATAATAACCTCATTGGGGTGATTTATAGAAGACCCATCTGTATTTAAAAATTGATGTTGATAAAAATTCTCGTTAGTTTCAATAGTATCGGGTATGTAGCTTCCGGTACCAGTAATTTTTATATTCATAAAATTTAAAATTTCCTTTAATTTGTTTATTACAGCAATATATAAGCTTTTTAACTAAAGGCAATTTTATTAACTTATAGTTTACGATGTTCAAAAGCCCATTTTAAGCCTCAATAAAGTCTTCAATAGGGGCGCAAGAACATATTAAATTCCTATCTCCGTAAGCATCATCAACACGTCTTACACTTGGCCAAAATTTATTTTCTTTTATGTAGTCTAGTGGAAATGCAGCAACTTTTCTTGAATAAGGAAAATGCCATTCATTGGATGTTATCATTGCTAGTGTATGGGGCGCATTCTTTAAAACATTGTTGTCGTCGTCTTTGGTTACGCTATCTATTTCTTTTTTTATTGAAATCATGGCGTCGCAAAAACGATCGATTTCAGATTTACTTTCACTTTCAGTTGGTTCTATCATCAAGGTTCCTGCAACTGGAAATGATACGGTTGGCGCATGAAATCCATAATCCATTAAACGTTTAGCGATATCGGTTACTTCAATACCATGGGCTTTAAAAGGTCTGCAATCCACTATCATTTCGTGCGCTGCTCTTCCACGTTCTCCTGAATAAAGGGTGTCGAAGCTTCCTTCTAAGCGCTTTTTAATATAATTGGCATTTAAAATGGCTATTTTAGTTGATTCGGTTAATCCTTCAGCGCCTAACATTTTTATGTAGCCATACGATATTAAACATACTAAAGCAGATCCAAAAGGTGCTGCTGAAATTGCGGTTATGGCTTTGTCTCCACCAGTTTTTACTATGGGGTTTCCGGGTAAAAAAGGCACCAATTGTTTGGCAACACAAATAGGACCAACACCAGGGCCGCCACCGCCATGCGGAATTGCAAAGGTTTTATGTAAATTTAAATGACAAACATCTGCGCCAATATTTCCAGGGTTTGTTAATCCAACTTGGGCATTCATATTGGCACCATCCATATATACTTGTCCGCCATTATCATGAATAATTTTTGTTATTTCCCTGATGGCAGATTCGTAAACTCCATGTGTAGATGGATAAGTTACCATTAAACATGATAAATGATCTTTATTTAACTCAGCTTTTTCACGTAAATCGTCAACATCAATATTACCTTCTGGAGTAGATTTGGTAACAACAACTTTCATACCAGCCATAACAGCACTTGCTGGATTTGTACCATGTGCCGATGAAGGAATTAAACAGATGTTTCTATGATGGTCTCCTCTGGATTCATGGTAAGCTTTAATAACCATTAAGCCTGCAAATTCACCTTGAGCTCCAGAATTTGGTTGTAATGAAGTAGCTGCAAAACCTGTAATTTCAGTTAGTTGATCTTCCAGTTCCTTCAATACCGTTAAGTATCCTTTGGCTTGTTTTAATGGGGAAAAAGGATGAATATTAGCCCATTTATAAATACTCAAAGGTAGCATTTCTGATGCTGCGTTTAGCTTCATAGTGCAAGAGCCAAGAGAAATCATTGAGTGATTTAATGCTAAATCTTTACGTTCCAAAGATTTGATGTAGCGCATCAACTCGGTTTCAGAATGGTAGGTATTAAAAACAGGCTCGGTTAAAAATTCTGATGTTCTTTTAATGCTGTCATCAATGTTGTTTTCTTCTGCTATTGAAGAAATTACAATAGATTCTTTGTTGGCAGCTTCTGCAAAAATCGAAATTAAATAATTAAGGTCTCTAACAGTGGTCGTTTCATTAATAGAAAGTGTAACGTTTTCGTTATCAGGATAAAATAAATTAACTTTTTTCTCTTTAGCTATTTTTTTTATTTTTTTGGCATCTGTTTTAATTTGTAAGGTGTCAAAATAAGAGGTGTTTGCTAGTTTATAACCGAGTTTTTCCAATGCTTTTGAAAGCGTAACGGTTTTGTTGTGAACTTGATCAGCAATAAATTTCAGTCCTTTTGGCCCATGGTAAACGGTATACATGCTAGCCATAACTGCAAGTAGTACTTGTGCAGTACAAATGTTTGAAGTGGCTTTATCGCGCTTAATGTGTTGCTCGCGAGTTTGCAAAGCCATTCGTAATGCTCGGTTGCCATTGGCATCTTTTGTAACGCCAATAATACGTCCAGGTAAATCGCGTTTGTAAGCTTCTTTGGTTGCAAAATAAGCAGCATGTGGGCCACCATAGCCCATTGGTATACCGAAACGCTGTGTGGTGCCTACTACCACATCAGCCCCAAATTTACCTGGAGCTTCCAATTTTATCAAACTCAAAATATCGGCGGCAACAGCTACTTTAATACCCGAACCGTTGGCTTTTTCAATAAACGTTTTTATATCGGTAACTTCTCCGTTTTTCCCCGGGTACTGTAAAATAGCGCCAAAAAAATCCGAAGAAAAATCAAAAGTTTTTTCTTTACCAACAACCAGTTCTATGCCTATTGGAGTTGCTCTAGTTTGAAGTAATGATAAGGTTTGAGGCAATACGTTTTCAGAAACAAAAAATTTATTTATATTTTCTTTCTTTTGGTCTCGTTCCCTCACTGCAAACAGTAAACTCATGGCTTCGGCAGCTGCTGTACTTTCATCAAGCAAAGATGCATTGGCAATTTCCATACCTGTTAAATCGATAACCATAGTTTGAAAATTTAATAAAGCTTCCAAGCGCCCTTGAGCGATTTCTGCTTGATAAGGGGTGTAAGCAGTATACCAACCTGGGTTTTCAAGAATATTACGTTGAATAACTGCAGGCATAATGGTTGGGTGGTACCCCAAACCAATATAAGTTTTGTAAGCTTTATTTTTTTTAGAAAGCTCATGAATATGAAGTAAATATTCATGCTCGCTCATGGGTTCGTCTAAATTTAAAGGAGCTTTTAAGCGAATATCATTTGGGATGGTTTCATAAATTAATTGATCTAATGAGTCTACACCAATGGTTTTCAACATTTGGTTTTGTTGATCCTCCCTTGGGCCAATGTGACGCAGAGCAAAAGCATTTCTATTCATTAACTTGAATTTGATTATATAATTCGCAAAATTAAGTAATAAAAAGCGTGTTTTATTATAGATAATGGAAAGTTTTTAACCATTTAAAAACGTTATTAACAGTTTGCCTATTTTTGCTAAATCATGTTATTAAAGCAACTTTTTAATTTTTATGTTAATAGCAGCATTCACGTTGCTTTTTCAGTAGTTTCATTAACTTGGATTACCATGATGGATTGCAACATAAACATAGATATAGACATGTTAATGTTTGTGCTGTTTTCATCAATTACTGGTTATAATTTCGTTAAATATTTTGGTGTTGCTAAATTTCATCATAGAAGCTTAGCAAATTGGTTAAAGGCCATTCAAATATTTTCGTTTTTTTGTTTTTTACTCATGTTTTTTTATGCTTTTAAATTGCATGTTAAAACGCTTTGTTACATTGCTGGTTTTGGTGCTGTCACATTTTTGTATGCTATTCCGTTTTTACCTAAACGTTTATTTGTTGATAGTAAACATAACTTAAGAAGTATTGGTGGACTAAAAATATATTTAATTGCGTTGGTGTGGAGTGGTGTAACTGTTTTTCTCCCATTAATTGAGAGTGACTACCATGTTAATGGTGATATTGTAATTAGCGCCATCCAACGTTTTATGTTTATTATTGTTTTAATGCTACCTTTTGAGATAAGGGATTTGCGTTATGACAGTTTAAAGCTTTCTACCGTACCACAAAAAATAGGGGTGAAGCAAACAAAAAGAATTGGAGTTTTGCTTTTGATTATTTTTTTCTTGCTGGAATTTTTAAGAGATGAAAAGGATGCTTTATCAATATTGATTTTAATGCTAATATCTACTCTAACATTAGTGCTGCTTGTGTTTTCTAAAATAGAGCAGGGAAAATATTACAGTTCGTTTTGGGTTGAAGGCGTGCCTATAATATGGCTAATTTTATATATTGCGTTTTATTGATTTGAATGCTTTTTTAAAGCATGTTCAAAATCATTTTTCAAGATCTCTTTGGCCTTTTTGTCGAGACACTCAATCTACGATTCTTTAATTTTTTTTGTAAGTTTGATATTGGTTTTTGTATACTCTCTACAGGCTTTACAATAAATTAAATGTATGTTGAGCTTAATTTTTTCCGGCAATGAGGCTTCTTTGTACTGTGATTTATCACAAGTATGATTTGCTTTATCACAAGGAATAAAAATTTTAACCTTACCCATTATTAATACCAGTTTTCTTTTAAACAATCAGCCATAGCAGTACGTGCTCTATGAATAATTACCCAAAGGTTAGACGCCGTAATATTTAATTCATTACAAATAGTTTCGGTTTCATAGCCCAAAATAGTTTTCATTTTAAAAACCTCGGCTTGTTTTTCGGGCGGTTTACTTAAACAGTTATGAATAGAGTCACCAAGTTCCTCATTTTGCATGCTATCTTCGGCTGTTTTATCAAAAGGGTAGGCAACACGTTCTTCCAACCAATCACCTTCATTTTCAGAATCATCGCTATAAGAAATTCTAATCTCAGCTTTGCTCTTATTGGAATTTATTTTGCGATAATAATCAATAATTTTTCGCTTTAAAATAGATATTAACCATGTACGCTCGTGGCTTCATCTTTAAAGTTTTTCATCGATTTTAAGCCCGCTAAAAAAGTGTCTTGAACCAAATCCTGCGCCATATCTCTATCGCTAACGCGTTAAATGATATAGTTAAATAAGTAGTCGGAATATAAGTCTATCCACTTATTAGGATTTAATTGATGGTTAGGCTCAAACTGATGAGCTCTAAATCGCTGAGCTTTGGTTGACGCCTTTGATAGCTTACAGGGAATAATATTCGTTTTCTTTTTTTAATTTTAATGAAATTAGGTGAGCTATTAAGCAAATGATGTCTCCAACTTGTAGTCAATAGTTTTAAAAACAAAGGAAGCAATAAATGTTCCAATAGCTATAAGAAACCTAATAAACAACTAAACGCATAAACCATCAACTACTTATTTTAACAACCCTGCTCTTCTCAACAATGCCTCAGGTTGAGGTTCTTTACCACGAAAACGTTTATAGAGCGTCATTGGGATATCAGTGCCACCTTGAGAAAGCACAAAGTCTTTAAATTTTCTGGCAACAGTTTTATTAAAAATACCTTTTTCCTTAAAATATTCAAAGGCATCAGCATCTAAAACCTCTGCCCATTTGTAACTGTAATAGCCCGATGAGTAACCTCCCTGGAAAATATGTGAAAAAGAGGTGCTCATACAATTTTCAGCAACTTCAGGATATAATTTTGTATTTTCAAAAGCTTTAAGCTCGTGCATTTTTACATTGGTAATCGTTGATGGATCTTGACCATGCCAACTCATATCTAAAAGCCCAAAACTTAATTGACGCAATGTTTGCATACCTTCGAGAAAGGTTGCAGAGTCCTTTATTTTTTCAACTAAATCCATTGGGATGACCTCTCCAGTTTCGTAATGTTTTGCAAACAATTCCAAGGCTTCTTTTTCGTAACACCAATTTTCTAAAACCTGACTTGGTAATTCCACAAAATCCCAATAAACACTTGTTCCAGATAAGCTTGGATATGTAGTGTTTGCCAACATACCATGTAGGGCATGGCCAAATTCATGAAACAAGGTAGTCACTTCATTAAAGGTTAACAGAGATGGTTTGCTTTTGGTTGGTTTAGTAAAGTTGCAAACAATGGAAATATGAGGCCTGCTGTTTTCATTATTTTTAATGTACTGTGGTTTGTAAACAGTCATCCACGCACCATTGCGTTTCCCGGGTCTTGGAAAAAAATCGGCATAAAAAATAGCTACTAAATTGTCATCACCATCAGTGACCTTATAGGTTAAAACTTCTTCATGATATTTGTCAATATCGTTTATTTCTTCAAAGTTTAAATCGTATAATTTATTGGCTATAGTAAAAACGCCATTAATAACATTTTGTAATTTAAAATAAGGTTTCAACAATTCGTCATCGAGACTGTAAAGTTTTTGTTTAAGCTTTTCAGAATAATAAGCGCCATCCCATTTTTCAAGATGATTGATATTGTCTAAATCTTTTGCAAAACTTTCAAGGTTTGTAAATTCGTTTAAAGCTGCTGGTTTTGCTTTTTCCAACAATTCATTTAAAAAACTAAGAACATTTTCTGGAGTTTCTGCCATGCGTTCCTCAAGAACAAAATGAGCATGGGTTTTATATCCTAAAAGCTGTGCCCGCTCATGTCTTAAATTTACAATTTCAAGTACAATACCTTGGTTATCTAGTTGGTCATTTTTAAAACATTTAGCACCAGCGGCAAGGGCCATTTTTTTTCGTAGCTCACGGTTATCAGCATAAGTTACAAAAGGAATATAACTCGGGTAGTCCAATGTAAATAGCCAACCATTTTTATCTTTACTTTCAGCAAGTTGTTTGGCGGATTCCTTTGCACCATCAGGTAGTCCAGTCAGATCTTTTTCATTGGTAATAAGCATTTCAAACTTATTGGTTTCTGCCAATACATTTTCACCAAATTTTAGTTTTAACTGACTAAGTTTTTTATCAATTTCGCGTAATTTTTGTTTTTTGTCTTCTGGCAGATTAGCACCATTTCTGGAAAAGCTTTTATATTTTTTATCTAGTAATGTTTGCTGTTCTGTGGTTAATTCTAAAGGTTTTTTTGTGGCGTATACAGCTTTAACTTTTTTGAAAAGTGCTTCATTTAATGTAATATCATTACTGTATTCTGATAGTAATGGCGATACTTCTTGAGCAATTTTTTGTATTTCTTCATTGGTTTCAGCAGCATTTAAATTAAAGAAGATATTGGATATTCTATCCAATTGCTCACCTGAAAAATCCAATGCTTCAATAGTATTTTCAAAAGTTGGGGCCTCAATATTATTTACAATAGCGTCAATTTCAGCTTTTGCGTCTTTTATAGCTTGTTTAAAAGCTGGCAAAAAATCTTCATTTTTAATTTTTGAGAATGGTGCCGTATTATACTTAGTATTAAATGAACTATTTAATATCTTTTTTGTCATTTTTTGAAGTAATGTTTTAAAAAAATAAAAATTATTATGTGTGCATAATAATTTTTTTTTAAGTTTGTTACCAACAATTTTCAGAGTGACTAACTCATTATAATTATTGTTAATAGATAAAAAGCCTTGAATTTTATTCGAGGCTTTTTTTATTATAAATCTTTAGCTGATTCGTTTACTTTTATTTTTAAGCCCTCTTTGTAAGCGAGAATTTTATCAAGTACGCATGCGTCATGAGCACCAATAATTTGAGCTGCTAAAATACCCGCATTTTTAGCTCCGTTTAAGGCAACGGTAGCGACAGGTACACCTCCAGGCATTTGCAAGATAGAAAGTACAGAGTCCCAACCATCAATAGAGTTGCTACTTTTTACTGGAACCCCAATAATTGGAAGCGGCGATAAAGAGGCGATCATACCTGGCAAATGGGCAGCGCCTCCAGCACCAGCAATGATTACTGAGAAACCTCTAGTATGGGCATTTTTGCCATAATCGAATAATTTTTCTGGCGTACGATGTGCCGAAACAATATCAACTTTAACTTCAATATCAAATCCTCTAAGAATCTCTATGGCATCTTGCATAACGGGCAGGTCGCTTTTGCTTCCCATGATAACTCCAACTTTACTCATAATTATTTGCTTATTACTTTGATTGTCTTTTTAACTTCCTCTGCAACTCTTCTAGCTTCATCCAAATCTTCATTTACTATGATTACATGTCCCATTTTTCTAAATGGCCTTGTTTGTTTTTTCCCATAAATATGTGGTGTTACCCCTTCCATATGCATAATGGTTTCAATATTTTCATAAACCACATCACCATTAAAGCCTTCAGCACCAACTAAATTTACCATAACACCACCAACTTTACTATCTGTTCTGCCCAATGGCAAATCTAAAATAGCTCTAAGGTGTTGTTCAAATTGAGACGTATAGCTTGCTTCAATGGTTTGATGTCCAGAATTATGAGGCCTTGGAGCAACTTCATTAACCAAAA
The DNA here is from genome assembly GCA_049451635.1 of Tamlana sp. Lineage (GTDB taxonomy): Bacteria > Bacteroidota > Bacteroidia > Flavobacteriales > Flavobacteriaceae > JBMTVT01. The sequence goes on from JBMTVT010000029.1 coordinate 24,870, forward strand.
TTTGATCATCTTCAGTTTGAAACATTTCAACTGCTAACAATCCTACATGATTGAAAGCTTTTGATGTTTTTAAAGCCACTTCTTTAGCTTTTTTGGTTACTTCTTCTGAAATACGCGCAGGACAAATTACATATTCTACTTGGTTGGCTTCAGGATGAAATTCCATTTCAACTACTGGATAGCTTTTCGTTTCCCCAGATGGGTTTCTGGCCACAATAACTGCTAATTCATTTTTAAAAGGCACTAAAGTTTCTGCGATACATTCACCGTTAGGCAAGCCTTCTAGATCAGAAAGTTGTCTCACAATTTTAACCCCATTACCATCATAACCAAATTGTGCTGCTTTCCAAACAAACGGAAATCTTAAACCACCATTATTAATGGCGTCTTCGATTTCTGAAAGGTAAGCAAAACGCGAAAATGACGCTGTAGGCAAATCATTGTCAACATAAAACAGTTTCTGTTTGGCTTTATTTTGTATGGTTCTTAATGTTTTTGATGATGGATATACTTTGACGCCTTCTTTTTCAAGATCTTCCAAAGCAGTCACATTTACATTTTCAATTTCAATAGTAAGGACATCAACCATTTTTCCAAAATTAAAAACCGCATCATAGTCCATTAAATTACCCAGATGAAATTCATTACAGGCAATTTTACAAGGAGCTTCGTTACTGGCTTCTAAAACACAGGTATAAACATCAAATTTTCGGGTATTATAAAGCAACATTTTTCCTAATTGTCCACCGCCAAGAATACCCAATTTAAAACTTGAAGAAAAATAGTTTGCCATGTTTTTTGCTATTATTGTATTTAAGTTATGCAAAAATACACTTAAATCTTAAATTATTTCTTAAATCATAAATCAAAAAATCGTCCCGATAGCTATCGGAAAGGCAATCTATTGATTATCTTTGCATCTTTAAAAACGAGTACCTGTGATAAAGCTACACGATAAATATTTTAAACCTTTCATTTCTACACAACAAATAGACGAAGCTTTACAGCGTTTAGCCAATGAAATTGCTGAGGATGTTGGTAATGAAATTCCTGTTTTTGTGGGGATTTTAAATGGCTCGTTTATGGTAGTGAGTGATTTTGTTAAAAAGTACAAAAACCCATGCGAGGTAACCTTTATAAAATTAGCATCCTATGAAGGGGTAAAATCAAGCGAGGATATCCAACGATTAATTGGGCTAACACAAGATTTAACAGGGCGCACCGTTATTGTTTTAGAAGATATTATTGATACAGGAAACACTCTATCTGAAGTACACAGAATTTTTAAAAATGAAAGCGTAAAATCGTTAAAAATAGCGACCCTATTTTACAAACCAGAAGCTTATAAGAAAGATTATAAACTTCACTACATTGGTATTGAAATTCCTAATAAATTCATTGTGGGTTATGGTTTGGATTATGATGGATTAGGAAGAAATTTACCTGAAGTATATCAAATAAAAGAAACTCAATACATGACAAATTTAGTGCTATTTGGCCCTCCAGGAGCAGGAAAAGGAACGCAAGCAAATTTTTTAAAAGAAAAATACAATTTAGTACATATCTCTACAGGCGATGTTTTTAGATATAACATTAAAAACGAAACCGCTTTGGGGATGTTGGCCAAATCCTACATGGATAAAGGTGAACTGGTCCCTGATCAAGTAACTATTGATATGTTAGAAGCCGAAGTTGAAAAAAATAGCGATGCCAAAGGGTTTATTTTTGATGGTTTCCCTAGAACCAATGCGCAAGCTGATGCACTAGACAAGTTGATGGAAAGTAAAGATTCTCAAATAAATGCGATGATAGCTCTAGAAGTTGATGATGAGATTTTAGTGAAACGCTTATTAGGAAGAGGAAAAACCAGCGGAAGGCCAGATGATGCCGATGAATCTATCATTAGAAATAGAATTAAAGAATACTACGACAAAACAGCTATATTGAAAGATTACTATTCAGCCCAAAAAAAATACTTTGGTGTTGATGGTGTAGGTAGTATCGATGATATTACCAAACGCTTGAGTAGTGAAATAGACAAACTATAGTTGATAAGTTTATTCGTTTAGTTGTTTATGTTTTCTAAACTCAACTAAACAACTCCACAAAAAACAAATAAACAGAGAAAATGACTGAAGGAAATTTTGTAGATTATGTAAAAATGTATGTGAGCTCTGGTAACGGGGGAAAAGGATCTGCGCATTTGCATCGTGAAAAATATATAGCTAAAGGAGGTCCTGATGGTGGTGATGGTGGTCGCGGAGGTCATGTTATTGTTCGCGGGAAAGAAAACCTTTGGACACTTCTTCATTTAAAATTCAAAAAACACGTAAGAGCAGGACATGGTGAACATGGTAGTAGCGGTAGAAGTTTTGGAGCTGATGGCGAAGATGTTTATATAGATGTACCGCTAGGAACTGTAGTTAGGGATACCGAAACAAACGATATTCTTTTTGAAATTACTGAAGATGGTGAAGAAAAAATATTAGCCTATGGCGGAAAAGGAGGTTTAGGAAACTGGCATTTTAAAACTGCTACAAACCAAACTCCTCGCTATGCACAATCAGGAATTCCCATGGAAGAGAAATACGTGACCATGGAGCTTAAAGTGCTTGCCGATGTAGGGTTAGTGGGTTTTCCAAATGCTGGAAAATCAACGCTTTTATCGGTTATTACTTCTGCGAAACCTAAAATTGCTGATTATGAGTTTACTACGTTGAAGCCTAATTTAGGTATTGTAAAATATCGCGATTTTAAAACCTTTGTCATGGCCGATATTCCTGGTATTATTGAAGGGGCTGCCGAAGGTAAAGGTCTTGGACATTACTTTTTAAGGCATATTGAACGCAATTCCATTTTATTATTTTTAATTCCAGCCGATGTGGATGATATAAAAAAACAATATGATATTCTTTTAAGTGAATTACGACGCTACAATCCTGAGATGCTTGATAAAGAGCGTATCATAGCTATTTCAAAAAGTGACATGCTAGATGAAGAATTAAGAGCAGAATTAAAAGTACAATTGGATAATGAGCTCCCTATTCCATATTTATTCATTTCATCAGTTGCGCAACAAGGTCTTACAGAATTAAAAGATAAGTTGTGGAAAATGTTAAACGATTAATTTTAAAATCGTTCTAAAATCCAATCTTTAATTATTTCTAAAGCTTTTGGCGAAAAGGTTTCTTCAATAGTTCCATATTCTTGTATGCTTGCGGTTTCAGCAGTTTGGAATTGTCGTATTTCATCGCTTCGTAGACTTCAAAGTTAATTATTTTAGTTTGTTTTTTAATATTTCATAAGGAGTTTTTCCAT
>JBMTVT010000030.1:0-28086 GCA_049451635.1 Tamlana sp.
TGACTCTAATTTCACCACCAATTTCAACTAAATAATTTTCAACCTTTTGAGACTCCAAAAATATACCAATAACATCCACACCATAACCTTTTGCAATGGCATTAAAATCTATAAAAGCGTCTTTTGGCTTTGCAAAACTTTTTCCAACTCTTAGTATTTTATCAAACCCAACCGAAACCATTAAACTATCTATTTTAAGGCTGTCCAGATTAGTAATTTTTCCCTCAGGACCAAAATTCCATGCATTAACAACAGCACCTATGGTGGGATCAAAAGCACCATTGGTTTCATAAAAAATCTTTTTTGAAGCTATGTATACATTTTCAAAATGTTCATCGGTATCAACTAATTCATTTCTATTAATTTTTGAAATTATTGAATTGGCTTGATAAGTTGATAAAGATTTGTTAATGACATAAAATAGGCTATCAATTTGTTTTTGATAATTGATTTCAGAATTATAGATAATAGAATAGCTAGTGCCAAAAACCGAGCCTTTTAGCGAAGTATTATGAGGTTTATTGTTACAACAAAAAAGAAATAAACAAATAACTATTACAGGTAGGTTTTTCATTTAATTTAAATTAGTTTCTAAAACTTGTATCCCATTATATTCAAGCAAGTATGCTTCATTAAGATAAATAGGTTCCTTTTTATTTTTGATATTTCCTAGACCAACACCTGCATACAATACTTTGGCATTATTCTCACTAGCATGCCTTTTGAAAGATTCCATCCAAACCACATCATAATTATTAGGGTTTTCGGGTAAAATTACTGCCCTAACAATAACAAAATAGTATTGTTTGTTTTTATCAATACAAACAAATTGTGGGTGCTTTTTAAGCTTGCTATTTACCGCTATAAACTCAAAACCACGTTGCTCTAAATCCTTTCCAACGTGATTCATTGCCAAATTATGCAATTCCTGCTTTGTAAGTGGTTTTCCCATAATGCAAAAATACCATATATAATTTAAATTAATTTTGTATTTTAAAGACAAATATACTAGTGCCATGCTAACTACAAAACGCTTAGATTTAACCATCAAAAAACTTTATATTGCCTTTCATAGCAATAATTTAAATCCTGAGTGTTGTAAACAATGTGTCGTTGGAAATATTCTAGATAATACCGACAGTTGGAAATATTTTTCTGATGACCATGGCTCTATACAATTAAATTATGTTGGAAAAATCAATGAATTATTTGGCAGAAAATTTAATGGTTATTCTCCCCAAGAATTATTACAAATTGAAGCTGCTTTTTTAAAACCTTGTGGTTTTAAACTTCCTATTCATCATAAAAAAAATGCCAAAAAATCCAATAGATAAAGATATTTTATTTGAAGGACTTACAGCTGTCGTTTCGCTGTTATGCAAATTAGACGGCGTAAGAAACGTTATGGATTACACCAAACTTTTTGAATTTGAAAATAACAAACCAAGATTCACTTTATCAGAAATATTGATATAAAAAAAACCTATACTTTCATATCGGTTTTTCTTATTTATTCAATTAGGTAGCTTATCCACCAAAATCGTCAAATCTAATATGCTCATCTGGGATACCAAAATCTTCTCCCATTTTTTGAACTGCTTTATTCATTAATGGTGGACCACAGAAATACAGTTCTATATCCTCTGGCGACTCGTGAAGACTTAGATAGTTATCAATAACACAGTTATGTATAAAGCCTACAAAACCATCGCCTTCTTCATCATGTATATCTTTCTTCACTTTCCAGTTATCCTCTGGTAAAGGTTCAGATAATGCTAAGTAGAACTTAAAGTTAGGAAAATCTTTTTCCAATTGCTTAAAGTGATCTAAATAGAATAGCTCACGTTTAGAACGCCCACCATACCAATAGGTTACTTTACGGTTAGTTTTTAAGGTTTTAAACAAATGGTATAAATGCGAACGCATAGGAGCCATACCAGCCCCACCACCAACGTAAAGCATTTCACTTTCAGACTCATTAATGAAGAATTCTCCATAAGGTCCTGATATAGTTACTTTATCTCCAGGTTTTTGAGCAAAAATATATGATGAAGCAATACCTGGATTTACATCCATCCAACCATTTTTTGTACGATCCCAAGGTGGTGTTGCAATACGAACGTTTAGCATAATTTCGCGTCCTTCAGCTGGGTAAGAAGCCATTGAGTAAGCTCTTTCAACAGTATCGTCATTTTTCATAACTAATGGCCAAAGACCAAACTTGTCCCATTCAGCTTGAAACTTATCTGGAGTTTCATGCTCTTCAGGGTGGGCTGTAATATCTATGTCAGAATATTTAATTTCACATTTAGGGATTTCAATTTGAATATATCCCCCAGCTTTGTAACCCATATCTTCTGGAATTTCAACAACAAACTCCTTGATAAAGGAGGCTACATTATAGTTTCTTACAACGGTAGCTTCCCATTTTTTTATACCAAAAACCTCTTCAGGAATTGTGATATCCATGTCTTGTTTTACTTTAACTTGACATGCTAAACGTGCTCCGTGTTGTAATTCTTTCCTAGTGAAATGTGGTGTTTCAGTAGGCAAGGCTTCTCCTCCACCTTCTAATACATGGCACTCACATTGAATACAGGTTCCACCACCTCCACAAGCTGATGGCAAAAATATTTTTTGAGACCCCAAGGTAGATAGTAAACTACCTCCTGAAGGTACTTCAATTACTTTTTCACCATTGATTTTAATTTTTACGGGGCCAGATGGTGATAATTTTTGTTTTACAACTAATAACAATGCTACTAACAACAATGTAATAACTAAAAATGCTGTTACGGTTGCAATTACGGTTCCTAATGTACCTGCTGCTAAAATCATATTATTCATTTACTTTTATGTTGTTAGCTACCACTTTACCTTTTTCTAAATCTTCTTTAGATTGTTCAACCTTTGCCGTTTTTTCTTCTTTAGCACCTTCATCATTACCACCAGTTAACATACCACCAAAACTCATAAAACCAATAGCCATTAATCCTGTGATGATAAATGTTATACCCAAACCTCTTAATGCTGGTGGCACGTTTGAATATCTAATTTTTTCACGAATGGCAGCAATAGCTAAAATTGCTAAAAACCAACCTATTCCGGAGCCTATACCATAAACGGTTGCCAAGCCTAGGGTTGGAATTTCACGAGATTGCATAAATAAAGAACCTCCTAGAATAGCACAGTTTACAGCAATAAGTGGCAAGAAAATACCAAGTGAATTGTATAATGATGGTGAGAACTTTTCAACCACAATTTCAACTAATTGTACCATGGTTGCTATAGTTGCTATAAACATGATAAAAGATAAAAAGCTTAAATCATAGTCAGCGTATTCTGCTCCTAACCATTTTAAAGCGCCCGGTTGTAAAAGATATTGATCTAATAACCAGTTTAAAGGTACAGTAATAGCAAGTACAAAAATAACAGCTGCTCCTAAACCAACTGCGGTACTTACTTTTTTAGATACTGCTAGGTATGAACACATTCCAAGGAAGGTTGCAAATACCATGTTATCTATAAATATTGATTTGAAAAATAATTCTATATGTTCCATTTAATCTTAATTATGAATTCAGAATTCTGAATTATTAATGATCTTCTATTAATGCTTTATTTCTGCTACGTTGTACCCAAATAATGATTCCAACTACTATTAGTGCCATTGGCGATAATAACATAAACCCATTATTCTCATAACCAATAGCATACAAACCTGTTTTTTCGATTGGGTCTCCTAAAACTTTAAAACCTAGCAATGTGCCAGACCCTAAAAGCTCTCTAAAGAAACCTACTATAATTAAAATGAGTCCATAACCTGCTGCATTACCTATACCATCTAAAAATGAGCGCCAAGGACCATTACCTAAAGCAAAGGCTTCAAAACGCCCCATGATGATGCAGTTGGTAATAATCAATCCAACGAAAACCGAAAGCGTTTTACTTAACTCGTAAGCAAATGCTTTTAATACTTGGTCAACAATAATTACTAAAGCTGCAACAACAACCAATTGCACAATAATTCTTATTTTGGATGGAATAATATTTCGCATTAACGAAATAACTACGTTTCCTATACCCAAAACAAATAATACTGAAACTGCCATTACAATAGAAGCTTTCAATTCTGCTGTAATCGCCAGAGCTGAACAAATACCAAGAACCTGAATGGTAATTGGGTTGTTATCTGCTAATGGATCAGTAATTAACTTTGTGTCTTTTTTTGATAAAAGTCCCATGGAATTAATTGTTTTTTAAGTTATCAAAATAAGGTACGTAAAGCTTCAAATCATTTTTTATCATGGCAGAAACTCCATTACCTGTAATGGTTGCACCAGCAATAGCGTCAACTTCATTATCTGTTTTATTTTCATTCTTTGGATCTGCATTACCTTTAGCAACATCGATACCTACAAACTTTCCTTCTGATTTCAAATGTTCGCCTATAAAATCATCCATGAAGAAACGTTGTGTAATGTTAGCTCCAAGACCAGGTGTTTCACCTTTATGGTCAAAATAAGCACCTTGTACCACCATGTTTTCATCCAAAGCAACATAAGCCCAAATAGCATCCCATAGTCCTTTGCCATAAATAGGTGCTATATAATATGTTTTACCATCTTTCTCACCAATAAATAAAGGTAACTTTCTAACATTTCCAGCTTTGGCACTTGCTTGTTGTTTTTTAATATCAATCAAATAAGCGTTCTCATCTTCAGTTAGTTTATCACCTTCAATTACGATTTGTTTTTTAATGTATTTTTTAAACAATTCTGGAGCAGCTTCGGTAGAAACAAAATTGGCACTACTTTCATCATTTTCATTTACGCCCATGGCGTATAAAATATTTTGTTGCTTTTCTAATCGTTTGTTTTCATCAATATTAGGCTTTAAGGATGATGCAGCAAATGCCAATAAAGCACCTACCAATAAAACCATCCCTATGGCGAATATTATGGTATATGAATTTTTGTCTGTTCTATTACTCATAATTAAGCAGTTTTAACTTTAAGACGTTTCATTCTTCTCTTCACATTTCCTTGAACCACATAATGGTCGATTGTTGGCGCAAATACATTCATTAGTAAAATTGCTAAGAACACACCTTCTGGATAAGCCGGATTGAATACACGAATCATAATAGATATAAAACCTATCAAGAAACCATAAATCCATTTTCCCTTATTGGTTTGTGAAGCGGTAACTGGGTCAGTTGCCATGAAAACAGCACCAAATAATATACTTCCTATTATTAAATGTTGCCAAAAAGGAACACTCATTAATCCATAGAATTTACTTGTCTCAGCTATCCAACCAGAATCAACAATGAAATTGAATATTAATCCCATGGTTAAAGCTCCAATTAGTGTTGAGTAGATGATTCTCCAACTCCCTACTTTGGTGAATATTAAGAATAAGGCTCCAATAATAATCAAGAACTTAGATGTTTCACCAACCGAACCAGGTATTAAACCCCAGAACATATCCCAATAATCATAAACTACTGAGTTCCCTTGAGCATATGCACCTAAAATGGTTTCACCAGATATAGCATCTAAGTTTTCTCCTGCTGCAATAGCTTGATCCCTTGCTACAGCACCATGAACCCATACTTTATCGCCAGACATCCATGTAGGATATGCAAAGAATAAAAAAGCTCTTATGGTTAATGCCGGATTTAGAATATTCATTCCAGTTCCACCAAAAACTTCTTTACCTATTACCACACCAAAGGCAACAGCTACTGCCAACATCCAAAGTGGAATATCAACAGGAACAATTAATGGCACTAGCATACCGGTAACCAGGTACCCTTCTTCTACCTCATGCCCTTTGATGATGGCAAACAAAAATTCAATTCCTAAACCAACCCCATAAGAAACAATAACCAATGGTAATACTTGCCAAACTCCAACCATAAGGTTATCTATAGTCCAAAACGAGGCTCCTAAAAATCCTTTAGCAGATTCAATTTCACCTAAAGCTAGATAATGTTGATATCCTGCATTGAACATCCCAAAGATTAAACATGGCACAAGAGCCATAATAACCGTATTCATGGTACGTTTTAAATCATCGGCAGCTTTAATATGTGTACCGCCATGAGTTGTTTCATTAGGTAGAAATAAAAATGTATGTAAAGCTGAAAAGGCTGGTAACCATTTCTTGTCTTTATTCTTTACCTTAAAATTGTGTAATTTATCTTTTAAGCTCATTATCCTATCTCTTTAATCATTAAGTCTAAACCTTCTCTTATGATTTTTTGATGTGGCTGTTTAGACACACAAATAAATTCAGTTAATGCAAAATCCTCTGGAGCAACTTCATACATGCCCAATGCTTCCATTTCGTCTAAATCTTGATACATACAAGCTTTCAAAATTTGCATTGGATAAATATCTAATGGGAAAACCTCTTCGTAATTTCCTGTTACCACAAACGCACGGTGTTCTCCGTTGGTATTGGTATTTAAATCATACTTTTTCTTTGGGTTTAACCAAGAAAATGTCAAGGCTCTTGAAGTAGAAATTTTATTGAATATAGGCTTATTCCATCCAAAAAACTCATAATCATCACCCTCAGGGATTACCGTAATTGCATTACTGTAATAACCTAAACTTCCATCTGGTTTTACTTGCTTTCCAGTTAAAACATTCCCGGAAATTATACGGTCATTGCCATCTTTTTCAACACCATTATCATAAATCATAGTGGCAACTTCACTACCAATACGTGTTTTAAAATATCTAGGTTTTTTTACTGAAGATCCAACAAGTGCTATAATGCGTTCTGCATTAAACTTGCCAGTTAATAACAACTCGCCAATAATTACTAAATCCTGTGGATTAACCGTCCATACAACCTCACCTTTGTTTACAGGATCAATTTTATTGATTAGCGTACCAACATTGCCTGAAGGATGTGGCCCTGATACTTTATGTAAGGTAATACCAGATAATCCAGCTAAAGGTGAATTGGAACTTGCACCAACAGATACATGAATTTCACCTTCAGTAAGCTTACTTAAAGCATTAATGGCAGCTTGCAATTCTGCTTCCTTACCTTGTAGTGTAAAATCTAGATCGGCAGCTAACGGTGCACTTGCATAACCCGAGACAAAAATAGCCTTTGGTGTTTTATCAGGATTTGCAATAACATCATAAGGACGTTGCTTTACAAATGGCCAACATCCTGATGTTAACAGATGTGATTTAACACTTTCGGCAGTTGCCTTATCAAAATCGAACTTACCAAAATCTTCAAAAGATTGCGTTTTGTCTGCTTCAATTTTAATGGCATCAATACGCCTTTTTGATCCACGAAGTACTTCAATTACTTTTCCTGAAACAGGCGATAAAAATTTAACGGCTTCATGAGACTTGTCGTAAAACAAAACACTTCCTGCTTTTACAGCAGTACCTTCTTTTGCGACAAGTTTTGGGATAACACCGTGAAAATCTTCTGGTCTTATGGTGCAGTAGTTGCTAATAACCGCTTGTTCAACAGTTTTTTCAGCTTCACCCTTAAGTTTAATGTCCAGACCTTTTTTAATACGAATGTCGTTTGACATATTATTTTTATTGAAATTAGTTGTCTAAAAATCGGGGCAAAAGTACAAATTAATACCTATATTATTCATTTAATATTCGGTCAAATAATTATAAATTATTTTATTTATACCAATTCTAAATAACAAGAAAAGTTTGGGCATAGATTTTGTTTATCTTTACCATCAAAATACTAGCAATATGCCACTAAAGCCTAAACAATTAATATATTTTGCCTTTATACCTTTCGTTGCTTTTTCCCAAATAGAAGAGGTTAACCCACCCGATTATATAAAAACCATCAATTTTAAAGGTAATACGCCCGAAACCCAATTGCCAATTTTAAGACTGGGCGAATATGTGGTACTGGAATTTGACGCCCTAAATGGTAATGAGGACGATTATTACTATAAAATAGAGCATTTTAATTACGATTGGACACCTTCTGTTTTAATAAAATCCGAATTTATGGATGGCTTTGATAACCAACGTATAAGAACTTACGAGAACTCCTATAACACCTATCAAATATATTCTCATTATAAACTCACCATACCTAATCAATTTACAAAAGAGCTCCTTATTTCAGGCAATTATCTACTTTCTATTTTTAATAATGATGATGAACTTGTTTTTTCAAGAAAATTTATGATTTATGAAAACAAGGTAAATGTTGGCGTCACCTTAAAACGTGCACGCGATGTACAATTTATAGATGAAAAGCAGCGTGTTGAAATTGTTATTGCATCAAACAATTTACAACTCAACAATCCGTCTCAAACGGTCAATGCGGTCATTATTCAAAATAATAATTTAAAAACGGCCATCACCAATATAAAACCACAGTATACTGTTGGCAATCAGCTTATTTACAAATACGATAGTGAAACCAGTTTTTGGGGTGGCAACGAATATTTTTATTTTGAAAACAAGGATGTTAGAGCTGCAAACACAGGTATCCAATATATCGATTTACAAGAGCTTTACCATAATTATTTGTATACAAACATTATTAGGGAAAACAAGCCTTACACCTACAACCCCGATATTAATGGTAATTATGTGGTTTTAAATATCGATACCGATAACCCAAGTATTGAAGCCGATTATGTTTGGATACATTTTTCATTGGAAGCCAACGAAACCTTAAAAGGCAAAAACATTCATGTATATGGTAACTTCAATAATTACACTACCAATGAAACTACAAAAATGTATTACGATAAAGAAAACCAGGTGTTTCGTAATACCATGCTTTTAAAACAAGGCTTTTATAATTATAAATATGTTGTGGTTAACAATAACAATACTGTTGACGAGGGATTTATAGGAGGTAACTTCTATCAAACTGAAAATAATTACAAAGTATTGGTTTATTATAGAGATTTAGGTGCACGGTACGACAAAATTATTGGCGTTGGAGAAGGCACTTCGGTTAATATCTCGAATTAAAATGACCTTTTAACTAATTTTTACATCAAACACGTTAAAATTTAACAGCAACTACTTTATATTTCTTATTTTAGCACCCATAAACACATGGTTTATTAATAGTTAACATGGTTCAACAGGTTACAAGAGGCATAAAAATTTCGGTAGAAACCACATACGAAGGCTCATTTTATAAAAATTATAAAATACAATATGCCTTTGGTTATACCGTAACTATTGAAAACCAAAGTAAAGATTCCGTTCAGCTCAATGCACGCCATTGGGAAATTATGGATGCCTTAAATAATGTTGAAACTGTTTCTGGTGAAGGCGTTACTGGTAAAAAACCCGTTTTAAAACCAGGCGAATCGCACACTTACACTTCAGGCTGTTTATTAACCTCGCCTTTTGGCGCTATGCATGGGCATTACAGTATGGTAAATTTTACCACTACCAAAAATTTTAAAGTCACTATCCCCACATTTAGGTTAAGCGCACCGTTTGCTATAAATTAAAAAGTCATTGCTAGAAGAGAAGCGACAAAGCAATCTCTCTTAATAAAAAACCTAAATTATATTATTTACTTGGGCGTTACCCCCGAAGTCTCGGGTGTCGGGCTTTACACTATATCTTTTCATTCTGCTATTCCTGCCTTTCGTCTATCGCTCAAGATAAACTACAGCAGGAATCCATAATAAAAAGGATGCCGTTTCAATCCCTAACGCAAAAGTTGTAGTACTTTTTTAAAATTCGTTTATCGTTTAAGCTAGCCCGTGTTTAATTCGGTTTAGCGACCGATAAACGAAGTTAGTTGAAAATTTTTACAAAATCAAGCTAAACATCAAATCATTCTTTCAAACCTATAAACCCTTTGACTTTGCTTCACATGAAAAAACTTGCAATTGGAATAGTGTATAAATTCAAACTCTAAATCGTAATCAAATGAGTCGTCATCAACCACAAACCTATCGTGCACATCAATGTTTCCGTGCGGTGAAATACGCTTAAAATGATATTCCACATCAGGTCCAATTTTATGCAATTCAAACCAAGCACCAGCTGCAATACCCGATAACCATTGGGCATTTTCATGTAAATCATCAACAGGTTTTGGTTTTAAAGTCCCAACTAAGTTTGGTTCATGGTCTTTTAATTTATCTAAAAAACATCGGATATTTTCACTTTTTTGAGACCCTTCAAACTTTGAAATTTTACCTGTTTCGGAGACTTCATAAACATAATTTTCGGTACCTGCTAAAACAACGTTACCCACAGTACTGGGTGTAAACCATTTAGATTTTTCAAGCTTCTTTTTAATGGTTACATCCGTTACCGAAGCAATCAAACTATCGGTTACAAAACGCGCACAATTACAGGCATCTTTTATAAAAGCGGCATACCGTATAAAATGTTTGTTTTGCATGTTCGTAATATGCGCTCTGGCTTTTTGGTAATCTATGGCATTGCAAACCGAAGCAATTAATTTGCCATCACCATGGGTAAGTTTTGGGTGTGTTGCCAAAAATTGTAAAATGTCATCAAGGTTTTTAATGGTATCGCTTTTTATATCTGCCTTTAAGGAAAAATTCAATTCGTTATCGGTATCTCTCCCTCTTACTCTACCTGTAGGTTCGGGTGTAATGTATCTGCCAAAATCATGATATTCTAAAACCCCTGTCTCTTTATTGATTAAAACCAATGCTGCATGACCTGCACGTAAATAATTCTTTTTGCCAACACCTAGATATCTTAAAAATGGTGAGTACCACTCATCGGCAACCATAACTATGGTTTCAGGGTAAGCCAATGTTAAAATAATACCCGAATTACTCATTTATTATTTGGGGAAGATTGAACGTTTCATTTGAAACTAATTTATTTCGAAGATTTTCGTAACGCATTACAACTATATCTTGTAATTTCTCTACTTGCGTAATACTAGTTGTTTTTACAAAACCCCTATCCATTATTACACCATAATCCCCATTTCCGTTACCGACTGTTTTATGGAATTTTAAAAGTGATTCGGAGCTTAACTCATTTTCAGCTTTAAAAACCTCAAACCATTGCAAACGTTCTGCTCTCATTTTTTTGTCATACAATGTAGAGGATGACCAAATTTTAGGCTCCAATGGCAATTCAGTAACATGTTTTTGATTACCATCCCAAACCAATTCATGAAATTTTAAGGTTCTATTCCAATCTGCAATCACCAATGTAAATGGTTCAATACTATTAAAATTATAAGCCTTAACATGGGCACTTATATTTTCTGCAACCATAAAATCATTGGCTACAATACCCCTGCTTTTTCTGTATGAAGCCTTGCGTTCATGTATTTCAAATCCACCATTGAGCACACAAACCAATCTATTTTTTTCACTTACCCCAATCCATGTACCTCCAGATAGTTCATCTTTCGGGTAAAGCAAATCGGTATTTTCAACATTGTAAAAACTTGGGGGCAAAGAGATTCTGTTTGGAGCTTCATCTCTGTTGGATGTTAAAACAAAATCATTTTCCCCTTTTGGGATCAAGGTAACTGTACACATAGGTTAAATAGTCATAAAAGTGATGTGCAACTTACAAAAATAAACTAAATATTAACACTTATTTGGTAGAAGCAGACACCTCTTTTTGATTTAAAAATTCGTAATTTTGTAGCATATTTGATGAATTTTCAATAACAAAAAACAAAAAATCATGGAAAAAGGCTTTTTTAATGTACCAATTGCTGTAAACGAACCTGTAAAATCCTATGCTCCCGGAACTCCTGAAAGAGAAGAAGTTTTAAAAGCATACAAAGCCATGTTCAACAGTAAAATTGATGTGCCTTTATATATAAATGGTGAAGATGTAATTACTGGAAAAACCAAAACCATGTCGCCTCCACACGATCATCAACATGTTGTAGGCACCTATCATTTAGCTGATAAAAAACATATTGAAAAGGCTATTGCTACAGCTTTGGAAGCCAGAAAAACATGGAGCCAAATACCATGGGAACAACGTGCGGGTATATTTTTAAAAGCGGCTGAATTGATTGCTGGACCTTACAGAGCCAAAATAAATGCTGCAACTATGATTGCACAATCCAAAACCATTCACCAAGCAGAAATTGACGCAGCTTGTGAATTGATTGACTTCTTGCGTTTTAATGTACAATACATGACCGATATTTACATGGAACAACCTGAAAGTACCAGTGATGCTTGGAACCGCATTGAATATCGTCCATTGGAAGGTTTCACCTATGCGGTTACACCTTTTAACTTTACTGCCATAGCAGGAAATTTACCGTCTTGTATGGCGCTAATGGGTAATGTAGTGGTTTGGAAGCCAAGTGACAGTCAAGTGTATTCTGCAAAAGTGATCATGGATGTATTTAAGGAAGCTGGCGTTCCTGCAGGTGTTATTAATGTGGTTTTTGGTGACCCCGTTATGATTACTGAAACCGTTTTATCAAGTCCAGATTTTTCAGGTTTGCATTTTACGGGTTCCACTTTCATTTTTAAAGAACTATGGAAACAAATAGGAAATAATATCCATAACTATAAAACCTACCCTAGAATTGTTGGCGAAACTGGTGGTAAAGATTTCATCATAGCCCATAAATCGGCTAATGCCAAACAAGTTTCCACAGCTATTTCGCGTGGTGCTTTTGAATTACAAGGACAAAAATGTAGTGCAGCATCCAGAGCTTATATTCCAAAAAGTTTATGGCCTGATGTTAAAAAATATGTTTTGGAAGATATCAACTCATTTAAAATGGGCTCTCCTGAAGACATGAGCAACTTTATAACTGCTGTAATTCACGAAGGTTCTTTTGATAAATTGGCTAAGTATATCGATCAAGCTAAAACAGATAAAGATGCTGAAATTATAGCAGGTGGTGGTTATGACAAAAGCAAAGGCTACTTTATTGAGCCTACTGTTATTTTAACCACTAATCCAAAATACACCACCATGTGTACCGAGTTGTTTGGACCTGTCATTACCATTTATGTTTATGAAGATGATGCTTACGCAGAGACTTTAAAATTGCTTGATGAAACTAGCGAATATGCATTAACAGGAGCTATTTTAGCAACCGACAGATATGCCATTGTTCAAGCTACTGAAGCGTTGCAAAACAGCGCTGGTAACTTCTACATTAATGATAAACCTACAGGTGCTGTAGTGGGGCAACAACCTTTTGGTGGTGCTAGAGCATCGGGAACCAACGATAAAGCCGGTAGCGCGCAAAACCTATTACGTTGGGTATCACCAAGAATGATAAAAGAAACTTTTGTAACGCCTACAGATTATCGTTATCCGTTTTTGGGACAATAGAAACTTATCCGTTCAATCGAAATGAAACCCAACAAATTTGTTGGGTTTCATTTTTATGACAAAATTTAATTATCTTCCCTTATATTTATTCAACAATAAATTGGCATATTATTTGTTGCATTACTTTTATGAAAAAAATCTTTATTCTATTATTTTTTATTTGTCCAATATTTGGTTTTACTCAAGCTAACAAAATTTTAAGACAAGCCATAAGAACCACCGATTTAAACGAAAAAATATCTTTATTAAATCAAGTTATAGACCTTGAGCCAAAAAATTTAGATGCCTACTTTTATAGGGCACTTGCCAAAAACGATTTAGGGGATTTTAGTGGTGCCATAGTAGATTATTCCAAAATCATTGTTTATGAACCCGATGCTGACACATACTACAATAGGGGAAATTCCAGATATAGTTTAAAGGATTTTACTGGCGCTAAAGAAGATTATGCTAAAGCTTATATGCTAGACAAAAATTTTCTTGATGCCCTTTATAGCCTTGCGTGTGTAAAGCTTGATTTGGAGGCGTATGAAGATGCCATAAAAGACTTTAGTAATATTATAAAAGTTGCTCCAGATTGGTCTAAAGCGTATACCTTGAGAGCCGCTGCTTACAAAGTGTTGGAAAAATATCAAAGCGCTTTAGAAGATTACAATATAGCTATTTTAATAGACCCCAGTGTAGAAACCTATTACAACAGGGGCGTGTTTTTTATGGACATAAAATATTACAATGAAGCTAACAGTGATTTTACAAAAGTTTTAAGAACTGATAAGAATAATGCCTACAGTTACTTTTACAGAGGTGCATCCAATTTATTTTTAGGCAAGTTTTTGAATGCTATTGATGATTTTAAAAAAGCCTTAGAATTTGATGCTATGGATTTTGATGCTTATCTTGGTTTAGCAATGGCATATAATAGAGTTAACGATGTTGAAAAAGCAAAAGCTAATTTTGATAAGGCCAATGCTATTATCTCACCAGATGAAACTATAAACTCCATTGAAAATTATGCCAATACTTACTGGTATCAAAACCAATATTTCTACTTCAACAACAATGTAAATGAGTTGGCAAAATTAAAATAATCACCCTTTATATTTTAATGGCAAATGAACCACTTTTTTGGTTTCGTAAAAGTCTTCCGAAAAATAATCACTTAAATTATAAATAGTAACAGTTTTGTAATCTTTAAGCTCTTCAGTTAAATCGCCTCCTTTTAAGTATAAAATTCCATTTTTAAGGTCGTTATTTTGCTGTTTGGTAATTTTGCCTTTTACCCAATGCACAAAGGTTGGCATTGCAGCAACCGCCCTACTTACAATAAAATCGTACGTACCGGCAACATCTTCAACCCTACTATGTGAAGTTTTTACATTTTTGAGTCCTAGACCTTCAACAACCTCATCAACAACTTTTATTTTTTTCGCTATACTATCTACCAAATGAAATGAGCATTCTGGAAATAAAATAGCTAATGGAATTCCAGGAAAACCACCACCTGTACCAACATCCAAAATATTGCTACCACCCTTAAAATTAATTACTTTAGCTATTCCCAAAGAATGCAGCACATGACGCAAATAAAGCTCATCAATATCCTTACGGGATACCACATTAATTTTTAAATTCCAGTCTTGATAGAGCATTTCTAATTGTTCAAATTGAATTTTTTGCGTCTCGGTTAGATCAGGAAAATATTTTAAAATGAGTTGCATTCTTGTTAAATTTTCAACAAAAATATACTTTTTAAATACATTATTTTACAAAAAAACGTTATTACTTAAGTTCGTTTATACCTATCTTTGCAACGTATGTGGTAATTCGAATTTTTATTGAACGCCCATAAAATTTAACAACATGACTAAACAGACATTATCATTTTCAAGAACAGATTCAGCAAAATTCTTTAGAACGCTTAATAAACGAGTTAATGATTACTTTAAAGACAATAATGTAAAACGTACTGGAAATTGGAAAATTTGGGTAAAAACTATCGTCATGTTTTCATTGTTTTTAACCCCATATTTCTTAATTCTTACCCTTAATATTCCTAGTTGGGCTCAACTTTTATTAACAGTGGTTATGGGTATAGGTATGGCAGGCGTTGGAATGAATGTGATGCACGATGGAAACCACGGATCTTTTTCTAATAAAGAATGGGTAAACAGATTAATGGGAAGTAGTATTTATATACTTGCAGGAAATGTTTACAATTGGAAAGTACAACACAATGTTTTACACCATACTTACACTAATATACATGGGCATGATGAAGATTTAGATGCTGGTCGTATTTTACGTTTTACTGAGCATTCTGAATGGAAATGGCACCATAGATTTCAACATTATTATTCTGTATTACTATACGGATTATTGACTATTAATTGGGCCATTACAACAGATTGGCAACAAATGAGACGCTATATGAAACGTAAATTATCTTACGGTAAATTTCCAAATCCTGTTTTGAACTGGAGTAAATTGGTCATTTCAAAAATTATATACGTTGGCATTTGGATAGTTATTCCTATGGCATTTTTAGACATTGCTTGGTGGAAAATCTTGTTAGGCTTTTTTATCATGCACTATACTGCAGGTTTAATTTTAAGTGTTGTTTTTCAATTAGCTCACGTTATGGAAGATGCTGAAATGCCATTACCTGAAGAAAATGGTACCATGAAAAATACTTGGGCTGTTCACCAACTTAAAACAACCATTAATTTTGCAACCAAAAACAAAGTTGTTAATTGGTTTACTGGTGGATTAAACCATCAAGTTGAGCATCATATATTTCCACATATAAGTCATGTTCATTACACTAAAATCTCAAAAATTGTAAAGGAAACTGCAAAAGAATTCAACTTACCATATAACGAATATAAAACCACACGTAAAGCCATCATTGCTCATTTTAAACATTTAAGGGAAATGGGCATGAAACCAGCTTTACAAGTCTAACTACATTTTATTTATTTAAATGCAATTACTATCAGACAGAATTTTAAACATGGCTACGTCTGCTACGTTGGCTATGGCTGCAAAAGCTCGCGAGCTTAGAGGCGAAGGAAAAGATATTATCGGTTTAAGTTTGGGTGAGCCCGATTTTAATACCCCTGATTTTATTAAAGAAGCAGCAATTCAAGCCATTCATGACAATTACAACTCCTATTCACCTGTTGATGGTTATGGGGAGTTAAAAGATGCTATCATTACAAAATTTAGACGTGATAACAACCTAACTTACACACCCACACAAATAGTAGTATCTACTGGTGCTAAGCAATGTTTAGCAAATATTGCTGCTGTTATGTTAAATGAAGGTGATGAAGTTATTTTACCTTGTCCGTATTGGGTAAGTTACGCTGATATTGTTAAGCTCAATGATGGTGTTCCTGTTGAGGTTAAAACTTCTATTGATACAGATTTTAAAATGACACCTGCGCAATTGAAAGCAGCTATTACACCAAAAACAAAAATGCTTTGGTTTAGCTCGCCATGTAACCCTAGTGGATCTGTTTACAGTAAAGATGAATTACGTGCACTAGCAGATGTTTTGGTAAAACACCCAAATATCTACGTGGTTTCAGATGAAATTTATGAACACATTAACTATGGTAATGGTCATGCGAGTATTGCTGGTTTTGATGATATGTATAATAATACCATTACCGTTAATGGGGTGTCAAAAGCTTTTGCGATGACGGGTTGGCGTATTGGTTACATTGGTGCCCCTGAAAAAATTGCCCGTGCCTGTAATAAAATGCAAGGGCAAATTACAAGTGGCGCTAACTGTATAGCACAACGAGCTGTGATTACCGCTTTGAATGAACCACCTTCTAGAGTTCAATACATGATTGATGAATTTAAAGTACGTCGTGATTTAATTCTAGGTTTACTAAGTGAAATTGAAGGCTTTAAGACTAACATACCTGAAGGCGCCTTTTATGTATTCCCTAATATTTCTTATTACTTTGGAAAAACATTACGTGGTAAAACTATAAATAATGCCTCCGATTTTTCTATGTACCTGCTTGAAGAGGCTTTAGTTGCAACCGTTGATGGTGATGCATTTGGAAACCCAGATTGTATACGAATTTCTTATGCAGCTTCACAAGAGCAAATTATTGAAGCTATAAAACGTATTAAAGATGCTGTAAGCTGAAGTTTCATAATCAAATAATAAAGTTAAGCCACTAATAATTAGTGGCTTTTTATTTTTAATTAAAGATCAAAATTATAACTGTAAGAAATAAAGATAATTTTAACGCAACACCTATACCACAACATGTTGTGCTATTTTTTATGCGTTGACGGATACCAAAAATTGAATTTGAAGATGGCTTCTTTAAACCTTCACTTATTGCAGATTTATACTCCGAAGTTAAAAAACTTAAAGGCTCGCAAATTAATTCCTTCTTTTGTTTAAGTAATGGTTCTAAATCTTCACTTGTTAATACTAATTCCATGATTGATGATTTTTAAATGGTTATACAAGGAAGACGTTTATGCAACAAAATTGTTACATAAAATAATTTACAAAACACTAAAAATCAAAGTAAAACCCTTTGTAATATTTAATTTTTTTAAAGAATTTAAACTTTAATAAAATTAAAAAATTATCTATTTCTCCAGAAAAAAGGTGTTAATAGAATTAGTACCGTAAACAATTCCAAACGACCAATTAACATTAAAAAAGAAGCCCACCATTGCGCCAAAGGTGGTAACGCTGCATAATTGTTTACGGGTCCAAAATCACCTAGAGCAGGACCAACATTTCCCAAGGTTG
Source organism: Tamlana sp. (assembly GCA_049451635.1). Taxonomy (GTDB): domain Bacteria; phylum Bacteroidota; class Bacteroidia; order Flavobacteriales; family Flavobacteriaceae; genus JBMTVT01. The sequence continues at coordinate 18,106 of JBMTVT010000030.1, forward strand.
AAGCTGCCAAACCAATGGCCGATTCAAAATCCATTTGAAACATGGAAAATCCCAAAGAACCAATAATAAATGACAACATGTATAATATAAAGAAGCCCAAAATATTAAAAACAATATCTCCTGAAACAGCCCTTTTATTGTAACGAACTGGCAAAATAGCATTTGGGTGCAACGTTCGTTTAAACTCTAAAAAACCATTTTTGATTAACATTAAATGGCGAACAACCTTAACACCACCTGACGTACTACCAGCTGAACCGCCCAAAAACATAAGTCCGAAAAAGAAAACCGTTAAAAAAGGGGTCCACAAAATATAGTCTGCCGATATAAAACCTGTTGTTGTTATCACCGTTAAAACTTGAAAAAGCGCGTGCCTAAAAGCACTTTCAGCTTCACCCCAAACCATAGGATGCGCAACCGAAGATTGCGATACATCGGCTCTAAAATAAATAATTAAAGCAGCAATCAAGGTGAAAATAACTATAAACCTGAAATAGAGTTTAAACTCTTCATCATGTATTACTTTTTGTATCTTTCCCTTAAAAGCGAAATAACTCAACACAAAGTTGGTACCCGCCAAAAACATAAATAAAATAATAATGTATTGAATAATGGGCTGCCCATTCCAGTAGGCGATACTGTCATTTTTTGTTGAAAAACCACCAGTAGACAAAGTAGCCATAGAATGGTTTATGGCATCAAAAAAGGACATACCTGCAAGCTGTAATAAAATAGTTTCTGCAGCTGTATAACCAAAATAAATAAGCCATAAGCGTTTGGCTGTATCTGTAATTCTTGGGTGTAATTTATCGGCACTGGGCCCTGGTGCCTCAGCTGCAAAAAGCTGCATCCCTCCTATCCCTAGTAATGGTAAAATGGCAATAGCCAATACAATAATACCCATACCTCCAATCCAATGGGTTAAGCTTCTCCAAAATAGCACACCTTTGGGAACTGCTTCAATATCATTTAAAATAGAAGCCCCAGTAGTGGTATACCCAGACATGGTTTCAAAAAAAGCATTTGTAAAACTTGGAATGCTATCTGTTAAAATATAAGGCAATGAACCTGACAATGACATGATAATCCAACCAAAAGCAACTACAATATACCCCTCTCGCTTGTTCATTTCTTTATTATGGCTTCTGGTAAAGACCATAGCCAATAAACCCACCAATAAGGTTGTTATACCTGCTAAAAAAATTTGAAGTGTTACACCATCTTTATAAATTAAACTAATAATAGCAGACAATAGCATAAAGCCGCCATTGAACAACAATAGTAATCCTAAAAAATGAAAAATGATTTTGTAATTTAACTTCATCTAGCGGAATAATTTTTCGACACCTTTTATAGATTGTAATAAGCTGCAAACTACCACTCTATCACCTTGCTGTATTTTAAAACTCCCTAAGGCAATCATACCAACACCATTTCTTACAACACCACCAATAATCGCAGACCTAGGAAAATCGATATCTTTAATATATTTATTGCAAACTGCTGAAGTAGATTTAACTTCAAACTCCAATAGTTCAGCATTCATATTGCTTAATTTGGTCATGGCAACTACCTCGCCTTTTCTTATATATCTAAAAATATTATTAGCAGCAAGTAGTTTTTTATTAATAAGTGTTTCAATACCAACAGAGTGCGATAGTTCAAAATAGTCCATATTTTCAACCAATGCTACCGTTTTTTTCACACCTTTTGATTTTGCCACTAAACATGACATGATGTTGGTTTCAGAATTTCCACCAACGGCTATAAAAGCATCCATATCGCTAATGTTTTCTTCATCTAGCAAATCTACATTTCTACCATCACTATGGATTACCAGTACATTTGGCAAATCGTCGGCGATATCAAAAGCGCGCTCCTTATTTTCTACCAGAAGTTTAATGTTAAATCCTTTTTCACATAAATCCCTTGCCGATTTAAAACCTATTTGACTTCCTCCCAAAATCATCACATCTTTTATTTCTCTGTTGGATTTTCCTGTAAGCCTGCACAATTCCTCACCGCCACCTTCAGAGGTTATAAACACTACGTTGTCACCTCTTTTAAACTCGGTATCACCTCTAGGGATAAGCGTATATTGTGTACCAAAACGCTGGATGGCAATAGGCACAAAATGTATTTCTGGGAAAATTTTTGCTGCTTCCTTAACAGTTTTTCCAACAAATGATGCTGATCTTGACAACGTTAGTCCAACCATAGTAAGGGCCCCTTGCTCAAACTCGTAAGTATCATTGAAAGATGACTGTTTTAGTGATAACTCTATCTCTGAGGCTGCTAAAGATTCTGGAGAGATCAATTCATCAATTCCAAATTTGGTAAACCCAACCTCATCTTTATGGTGTATAAACTCGGTATTTGTAATTCTGGCAATGGTTTTTTTTGAGCCCAATTGCTTAGCTAAAACACAACCCGTAATATTTGTGGTTTCACTTGCTGTAACGGCAATAAACAAATCGGACCCCTCTACTTTGGCATCTTTTAAAATACCAATGGAAGTAGCATCGCCTCTAATAACTTTAATATCTAAATGTGTATCAGCATAGGCTAAACTGTCTTTATCAATGTCTATAAGTGTAATCTCTTGAGATTCGTAAGACAATAATTTTGCCAAATGAAATCCAACTTCACCAGCGCCGGCAATAATAATTTTCATTATTTGTATATCATAAAAAGTAGAACAAATATAGTATAAATTACATATTTCATCATTAAAACATTTCAATATAATTAATTTACAACCCTAATTGTGTTATGCTTTTTGAAAAGATTATATTTGCTGAAAATTCACAAGTTTGTTAAAAGTTAAGCCTTATAAAAACAGCACTTTAGGTAAAAAAGAGCAAGTCACCAAAATGTTTGATACCATTTCTGGAGATTATGATGGTTTAAACCGTGTTATCTCTTTTGGTATTGATATAAAATGGCGAAAAAAAGTGGTTAAAATAGTTAAAGAAAGTAACCCTGATACTATTTTAGATATTGCTACCGGAACCGGTGATTTAGCAATAAATTTAGCCGAAACCAATGCTTCTAAAATTGTAGGATTGGACATTAGTGGTGGCATGCTGGAAATTGGCAAAGAAAAAATTAAAAAGAAAGGTTTACATTCTAAAATAGATATGATTTTAGGCGATAGCGAAAATATGCCTTTTGAAGATAATGCATTTGATGCCATTACCGTTGCTTTTGGTATTCGCAACTTTGAGACTCTGGAAAATGGGCTTAAAGAAATTTATAGGGTTTTAAAACCCAATGGTACTTTTGTGATTTTAGAAACTTCTATCCCAACTAAAACACCCTATAAACAGGGATATAAATTTTATACTCGATATATTTTACCACTTATTGGAAAACTATTTTCTAAGGATAGAAGTGCCTACAAATACTTATGCGAATCTGCTTCTGTTTTTCCATATGGCGAGGCATTAAACAATATTTTACGTAAAATTGGGTTTATTAATGTTGAAGATTTTCCGCAAACCTTCGGTGTGGCGACAATTTATAAATCATCAAAGTAACAATATGAAGCATTTTTTTGCCTTACTCTCATTCCTTTTTATTATACAAACTTCTAATGCTCAATTTTTTAAAAAAGAAAAAGTAACATATGACGCTAACCAAGGAAGAGGCATAACTGACAATAAGTTACTTCGTTGGGGCTATTTCTTGGGTATTAGCAATTACGATTTCAATTTTGATTATTTGAATGACAAACATGATATTTATGTAAAAAGAAGCCCTGGTTTTAATGTAGGTTTGATAGGCAACTTACGTATAAACAGTTTTATAGATTTACGCCTTGAACCTGGTTTACTAATAACCACCAGAGAGCTATATTATAGCCAAACTTATTTTAATGCTGCTACCGTTAAAAGCAATGATTTGGTTAGAGAAGTAAAATCTACCTACATCCATATACCTTTATTGTTAAAAATATCAACCAAACGCATTAATAATTTTAAGCCTTTTATTGTTGGCGGATTTTCAACAGCTTTAAACTTATCGAGCAATGAAGATAACCCTGAGGACAACTATAACGGGCAATTTAGAACTACTAAAAACTCTATTTTTTATGAACTTGGGTTTGGTATTGATTTATACTTGTACAACTTTAAATTTACACCTTCAATTAGAGGTCTTTTTGGAATTAATGATGAATTGGTAAGGGATAATGATAATAACCCCGATAGCCCTTGGACAAGCAATATAGCAAACATGAAAACCCGAGGGGTTTTTGTTAACTTCACATTTCAATAAACTTAACGTCGTTTAAATTCGCTCAACAAAATAGCCGTTGCTGTGGCTACATTTAAGCTTTCAGTAGCTTGCAAATCACCAAATCTTGGTATGGCTATTTTTTCATTGATTAGAGCTTCAACTTCTTTTGAAATCCCATTTGCTTCATTTCCCATTACCAAAATACCATCTTTAATATTATCTTTCTTGTAAATATTTTCACCATCCATAAACGCTCCATAGATGGTCAATTCGGTGTTATTTAAAAATTGAACCAAATCAACATAACTCACATTCACCCGGGTGATAGAGCCCATAGTAGCCTGTATTACTTTTGGGTTGTAACAATCAACGGTTTGGTTACTACATATTAAATCTTTAACTCCAAACCAATCACAAAGCCTAATAATAGTCCCTAAATTCCCAGGGTCTCTAATGGCATCAATAGCAACAATTAATCCCTCTTCTCTTATAGATTTAGGTTTTGGAGTTTTAAAAATGGCAAGTGCTTTATTGGGTGTGGTTAAAAAACTAATGCGCTTTAAATCGGTCTCAGAAATTAAAACTTCATTTTTGGCATCAATATTGAATGTTTGTGTCGTATATAATGCTTGAAGCTCTATATTAGATTGCAATAATTCAGTAATGGTTTTTATGCCCTCAACAACAAAAAAACCATCTTGTTGCCTATATTTTTTTTGCTTTAAGCGCGTTATTAATTTTATTTGATTTTTAGAAAGCATACCTTCTTAATTATTTTTTATAAAGAAAAGAAAATATTACCAAGATTAATGCTGAGATAAAGTATTTAAGTATTTTATTATAACAGAATAATGTATTTTTGGGTTGTAAAAGGTATTTATGTCATCATTTTAATTTTATAAAAACATTTTAACTTTAAACTAAGAAACAACAATTTTCACTTGAACAAACACCTCTCAAAAATACTACTTTTAATATGTTTTTTTAAATGTTTTACATCTTGTGATACTGTAAAGCGAGTTGCTGATAATGAACACTTACTTACTAAAAACACAGTAATTGTTGATGGTGAAAAAAATAATACCGAAAACATCAATAGCTTATTGTACCAACAACCAAATAGTAAAATCCCGTTTTTAAATATCCCACTAAGGCTTCACATTTACAATACAGCCCGCCCAAATATTGATTCTATTATTGAAGAAAATTTAAACAAACGCCCAAATAAAAAACAAAACTTAGAGCAGTTTTTATCTAAAAAACAACTAAGCAAGTACATTCAGTCAAGAAAAAATTTTAATGCTTGGATTAAAAAAACTGGTGAAGCCCCTGTAATTGTTGATGAGGAAAAAACAAAAAAATCTGTAAAACGTATTCAAGACTATTTTATAAACAACGGTTGGTTTGATGTTAACGCTTCATATGAAATAAAAAAAAATGATGACAAACGCGCTGAAGTTGCATATAATGTTTCAAAAGGTACCGCTTTTGTTATTGACTCTATAGCTACAAATATAAAATCGCCAATAATTGACACCTTATATAAAAGCATAAAAAAAGAAGCTTTAATAAAGCCGAATGAACAATACAAAACTTCAAATTTCAATCAAGAACGTGATAGGATAACAAGTAAATTGAGAAACTCTGGCATTTTTCATTTTAAATCAGATTATATCACTTTTGAGATAGACACCATTGGCACCAACAAAAAGACAAATATTGATATCAATATTCAAGATAGAGCCATAAGAACTGAAGACTCTATAAGACATGAACCTTTTAAGGTTTACACCATAAAAGACTTACATATTATAACAGACTATACTTTTGAAAACCGAGGCAAGCCTTTTCAAGATTCAATATCTTACAATGGTTACAAAATATATAGCTATGATAAAATGCGTTACAGACCAAAAGCTATTTCTGATGCTATATTTATAAACCCAGGGGAAATTTTTAGAGATATTGACAGAACAAGAACATATCGTTATTTAAATGAATTACGAACATTTAAATATCCTAATATTGACCAAATTGAAAATCCTGACAATACCCTGACAGACACTATTAAGTTAACACCCCTTAAAAAGTTTAGTTTAGGGTTTAGTGCCGATGTATCGCAGAGCAATATTCAAACAGTAGGGTTTTCTTTAAATCCCAGTTTACTTATAAGAAATATTTTTAGGGGCGCCGAAACTTTTGAAATTTCAGCAATAACATCGATTGGCGCTTCAAAAGATGGCAATAGAAGTAATATTGACGACCCGTTTTTTGATATTAATGAATATGGAATTGACTTAAAATTGACTATTCCCAGACTATTTTCACCTTTTTATACTGAAGGTTTTATTCCAAAATATATGTCGCCTAGTACCCGAATTAGTTTATCAACCACTGGTCAAACTAACATAGGTTTGAATAGACAAACATTTAGTGGTATTTTTAGCTATAATTGGCAACCCAATAGCAAGGTATCCAATAGATTGGATGTGTTTAATATCCAATACGTTAGAAATCTAGATGTTGGGAATTATTTTGGCATATATCAAAACTCATTCCGTACACTTAATGATATTTCAACTTCATTAAACTATAACAATGGTGATGACTTATTGTTTCCCATTCAAACAGATGCTTTTATAGCCGATGTATTAAATAATAATACATCATTAACACCAAATGATGATTCTTATAAAACCGTTTCAAGTATCAATGAACGAAAACAACGATTAACAGAAAACAACTTAATTATATCTTCAAGTTATAGTTTTACTAATGATGAACGCACCAATTTGTTTGATAACGACTTTTCAATATTTCGTGCAAAACTAGAATTAGCTGGAAATTTACTATCAACTACTTCAAGACTTTTGGGTTTAAATAAAAATACCGATGGAAGATACCAACTACTTGATGTTGCCTATTCACAATACATAAAAACCGAACTCGATTATATAAAACATTGGGATTTAAGTAATAAAAATGTACTCGCTTTCAGAAGTTTTTTAGGTATTGCCATTCCTTACGGAAACTCAAATAGTATACCTTTCTCAAAAAGTTTCTTTGCAGGTGGGCCTAACGATAATCGTGCTTGGACTGCTTATAGCCTAGGACCCGGAAGCTCTGAAACCACCAACGAATTTAATGAGGCTAACTTAAAATTTACCGCAAGTGCTGAACATCGATTTAATATATTTGGAAACTTAAACGGTGCTTTTTTTGTTGATGCCGGTAATATTTGGAATGTTTTAGACAATGTAGAAGATGAAAGAGCTACTTTTAATAGTTTCAGTTCTTTAGAAGATATCGCTATTGGCTCTGGTATTGGTTTTCGTTATGATTTCAGCTTTTTTGTATTTAGGTTTGACATTGGCTTTAAAACCTACGATCCTTCTTACAGAGACCAAAACAGATGGTTTAATGATTATAACTTCGCCAACGCTGTTTACAATATTGGTATAAACTACCCATTCTAAAGCATTTATACTACAACGTTTTAGTTTCTTTTTCAAGTTTTCGGCTTATAAAACAACACCTACTTATTTAAAAAATGATTACTTTTGGCACCTACTAATTACAAATCAAAAATTAATTCATAAAATGGGACACAACATAAAACCAGGAGTTGCAACAGGAAAAGAGGTACAAGCTATTTTTAACCATGCAAAAGCAAACAATTATGCCTTACCAGCTGTAAATGTTATTGGTTCAGATACCATAAATGGTGTTTTAGAAACTGCAAGAGATTTAAATGCGCCTGTAATTATTCAATTTTCAAATGGTGGCGCTCAATTTAATGCCGGTAAAGGCCTGAGCAACGACGGTCAAAAAGCAGCTATTGCTGGCGCTATTGCTGGTGCAAAACATGTTCACACATTAGCTGAAGCTTATGGAGTCCCAGTTATTTTACACACAGACCATTGCGCAAAAAAATTATTACCTTGGATTGATGGTTTATTGGATGCCAGCGAAAAACATTTTGCCGAAACTGGTAAATCATTATTTAGCTCACACATGATTGATCTTTCCGAGGAACCAATCGAAGAAAATATCGAAATCTGTAAAACATATTTAGAAAGAATGTCTAAAATGGGCATGACTTTAGAAATTGAATTGGGTATTACAGGAGGTGAAGAAGATGGCGTTGATAATAGTGATGTAGATGATTCTAAATTATACACCCAACCTGAAGAAGTAGCTTACGCTTATGAAGAACTAAGCAAAGTAAGTTCGCAATTTACCATTGCAGCAGCCTTTGGAAACGTACATGGGGTTTACAAACCAGGTAACGTTAAATTAACACCAAAAATTTTAAAGAATTCTCAAGAATACATCTCCAAAAAATATGGAGTTGAGCACAACCACATTGATTTTGTATTCCATGGTGGTTCAGGTTCTACGGTTGAAGAAATTCGTGAAGGTATAAGCTATGGTGTTATTAAAATGAACATTGATACCGATTTACAATACGCCTTTATGAGTGGCATTCGTGACTATATGAGTAATAATAAAGATTACTTACAAGGGCAAATAGGAAATCCTGATGGCGAAGATTCTCCAAATAAAAAATATTACGATCCTAGAGTTTGGTTGCGTGAAGGTGAAAAAACTTTTGTAGCACGCTTAAAAAAGGCTTTTGAAGATTTAAATAACGTCAATACATTATAAAAAATCCCTATAATAAAATCCTGTTTAAACCAATAATCATTTTGAGTTTAAACAGGATTTTTATTTTAAAAAAATGAGTTTAGCAGATAGCTATTCCAATTTTTGAGTTTCATTAATAAAAATAGTAATTTTGTATGGCGTTTGTAAATGCAAACTAAAACTAACTAATAGTAACGATTAAAGTATTTCATTTTATCTTTAATCTAAAATTATAAATCATATGTCTTGGTTTAAAAGAAAAACAAAAGGAATTACAACCACTACTGAAGAGAAAAAAGATACCCCTAAAGGTCTTTGGTACAAATCTCCAACGGGTAAAATTGTTGATACAGAAGAGTTGGAAAAAAACTTTTATGTAAGTCCAGAAGATGGATATCATGTGCGTATTGGAAGTAAAGAATACTTTGAAATTCTTTTTGATGATAATAAATTCAAAGAATTAGATGCCAATTTAGAATCTAAAGACCCTTTGAAATTTGTTGACACAAAAAAATATCCAGATCGTCTTAAAGCTGCTCAAGAAAAAACCAAATTAAAAGATGCTGTAAGAGTTGCCGTAGGCAAATCAAAAGGTAAAGATCTGGTTATAGCTTGTATGGATTTTGCATTTATTGGCGGTTCAATGGGGAGTGTTGTAGGTGAAAAAATAGCACGTGCTGCCGATTATTCACTTAAAAATAATATTCCTTTAATGGTTATTTCAAAATCTGGAGGTGCCAGAATGATGGAAGCTGCATTATCGTTAATGCAATTAGCAAAAACATCCGTAAAACTGGCGCAACTAGCAGATGCAAAAATACCATACATATCGTTATGTACAGACCCAACAACTGGAGGAACAACAGCATCATTTGCCATGTTAGGTGATATTAACATAAGCGAACCTGGTGCTTTAATTGGTTTTGCTGGCCCCAGAATTGTAAGAGATACTACTGGAAAAGAATTACCAGAAGGATTCCAAACTTCCGAGTTTTTATTGGAACACGGATTTTTAGATTTTATAACTTTAAGAAAAGAACTTAAAAATAAAGTAAATCAGTATCTAGATTTAATTTTAAATCAGCCATTAAGAGC
>JBMTVT010000031.1:0-28064 GCA_049451635.1 Tamlana sp.
CAGTGATAAAATATATCAAAGCGAAATGATATGCAGCTAACTACTGACCTCTAAAACTTTTAAGTAGTTTATATTTATCTATTGGGCTATAAAAAATCCCTATATTAGCCACATGCTATCCAAAAAAACTAAATACGGCTTAAAAGCTCTCACTTATATTGCAAGAAGTGAAGGCGATATACCTTTGCAAGTGGGCGCTATTGCCAAAAGCGAACAAATACCTCAAAAGTTTTTGGAAAGCATTTTATTGACTTTAAGAAAAGCGGGTTTTTTGGGTTCAAAAAAAGGGAAACACGGTGGCTATTACCTTAGAAAAGACCCAAAAGATATTTTAATGACCGAAGTGATGCGCATTCTTGAAGGTCCAATAGCTATGGTACCTTGTGTGAGTTTAAACTTTTATGAAAAGTGCGACGACTGTGTAGATGAGCATGCTTGTAGCGTTCACAGGCTTATGATTCAGGTACGCGATAGTACGCTTAACGTATTTAGAAATACCACACTTGCCGATTTATCGAGCAAATAATACTGAGAATATCTTAAAATAATCAATATTTCTTGTTGATATTTTTCCTTTCACCTTAAAAATATTTCATTATTCTAAAAAATTGTAGATCCTATTTGTGGTTTAATAATAAGTTTTATATTTGTAATTCCTATTAAATCGATAGGATTAATATAAAAATAATTAAAATGATTATTGATAGCGTTTTAAGCAGACATACAAAAGAGGAAAAAATTATAGAAGTTACTGATGCTACCTCTGATAAATCAACAGAAAAAGTTAAGAGAAGTTTAGCAAAAACAATCAGTTGGAGAGTGGTTGGAACCTTAGATACGGTTTTAATTTCATGGTTAATTACAGGAACACTGTCGTTGGCTTTTTCAATTGGATTGGTAGAATTGGTAACAAAAATGGTGCTGTATTTCTTTCACGAACGTGCTTGGAATAACATAAAATGGGGAAGATAATGATTGATGCTAATATTTTAGATGCGTTAAACAACGAATATAAAAATGCTTCACCTGCCGATATTATTCAGAAAGCATTTCAATTAAACAACAAAGCGGTAGTTACCACCAATTTCAGGCCTTACGAAGCAGCTATTTTACACGCAGTAAGTAAAGTTGAATCTATCATCCCGGTGGTTTGGTGTGATACGGGTTACAATACGCCCCAAACCTATCGTCATGCAGAACAAGTGATTAAAGACTTGAATTTAAATATTTTTTTATATGTGCCCAAACAAACCGCTGCCCATCGTGATGTGGTTTTGGGCATACCAAGTATTGATGCCCCTGAACACGCTTTATTTACAGAACAAGTAAAACTGGAGCCTTTTAGAAGAGCCATGGAAGAACATCAGCCTAAAGTTTGGTTTACCAACTTACGTCAAGGTCAAACGGCTTTTAGAGATAGTATTGGGATTTTTAGTGTGAGTAAGGATAGTGTTTTAAAAGTGAGTCCGTTTTATTATTGGTCTGATGAAAAACTGGATACTTATTTAAAAGAACACAATTTACCGAACGAGTTCAAATATTTCGATCCAACAAAAGCCTTAGAAAACAGAGAGTGTGGTTTGCACGCTTAAAAAAATGATTATGAAGAAAGATACATCACATATCAATTCGTTAGAAAACGAAGCCATTTATATAATGAGGGAAGTAGCAGCACAATTTGAAAAACCTGTGTTGTTATTTTCTGGAGGAAAAGACTCCATCACATTGGTGCGATTAGCTGTAAAAGCCTTTTATCCAGCAAAAGTACCATTTCCTTTAATGCATATAGATACAGGGCACAATTTCCCTGAAACCATTGAATTTAGAGACCGTTTAGTTGAAGAATTAGGTTTAGAATTAATTGTTCGCCATGTTCAAGATTCCATTGATGAAGGCAAAGTGAAGGAAGAATCTGGTAGATATGCCAGTAGAAACCAATTGCAAACCACCACGCTTTTGGATGCTATTGAAGAATTCAAATTTGATGCTTGTATTGGAGGCGCGCGTCGTGATGAGGAAAAAGCCAGAGCCAAGGAACGTATTTTTTCTGTTCGAGATGATTTTGGACAATGGGATGAAAAAAACCAACGTCCGGAATTGTTCGATATGTTAAACGGACAAATTGAACACGGACAAAACGTACGTGTATTTCCTATTTCAAACTGGACAGAGTTAGATGTCTGGTCATACATAGAAAGAGAAAACATTGAAATTCCTTCCATTTATTTTGCACATACTAGAGCTACTTTTTTACGTGATGGTTTGATTTGGTCTGCAGATGATGAAGTGGTTTATAGAGACGAACATGAAGCCGTTGAAGAGCGTTTAGTACGTTTTAGAACCGTTGGTGATATGAGTTGTACAGCAGCAGTTTTGTCTGATGCAACAACCATTTCCAAAGTGGTAGAGGAAATTAGGGAAAGCACTATTTCAGAACGTGGCGCTAGAATAGACGATAAACGCTCTGAAGCGGCCATGGAAAAACGTAAACAACAAGGGTATTTTTAATCCCCTAACCCCAAAAGCGAACTAGCAAGTTTGCTATAAAATAGTCTTGTAAGGTTTTGAACCTTTGTTAAATATATAAAGAATAAATATTAATTTTTAAAATTTACCCGTAAAGAACTCCCTTTCCTAAGGAGAGGGTTGGGGTGAGGAATGGAAGTATTAAAAATTGCAACAGCAGGAAGTGTAGATGACGGAAAAAGTACCTTAATAGGTAGAATTCTTTACGATACAAAATCATTAACCACTGATAAGTTGGAGGCTATTGAAAAAACCAGCAAACAACGAGGTTACGATTATTTGGATTTCTCATTAGCAACCGATGGTTTGGTTGCCGAAAGAGAACAAGGAATAACCATTGATGTAGCGCATATTTATTTTTCAACACAAAAGAAAAGTTACATTATTGCGGATACACCTGGGCATGTAGAATATACCAGAAACATGGTTACGGGTGCTTCAACATCGCAAGCAGCCATTATTTTAATTGATGCCAGAAAAGGGGTTATTGAGCAAACCAATCGTCATTTTTTTATCAATAATTTATTGAGAATTAAAGACATCGTGGTAGCTATCAATAAAATGGATTTGGTTAATTATTCCGAAGAGACTTATAACAAAATCAAAGCGGATTTTTCAGAATTGATGCGTAAAAGAGATTACCAAGATCAAAAAATAACCTTCATTCCTGTAAGTGCTTTAAAAGGGGACAATGTGGTGAATAGGTCAAATAATATGCCTTGGTATTCTGGTGAATCTTTACTGGAACATTTTGAGCAATTGGATAAAAAGGACATCTATAATGTTGGCACACCTCGTTTTCCAGTGCAATATGTTATTCGCCCAAAAACTGAGGAGTTTCACGATTTTAGAGGCTATGCAGGAAAAGTATATGGTGGTGAGTTAAGTGTGGGAGATGATATTGTGGTATTGCCATCAAAAACAAAATCTAAAATTAAGGACATTTATTTTTACAATGAAAAGTATGAAACGGCTTCCAGACGGTCTTCGGTTACTATTACATTAGAAGATGATATTAACGTAAGTCGTGGTGATATGATTGTTAAAGACAATGATTTACCAACCATTGATAAACAATTTACCGCAAATGTTTGTTGGATGGATTCTGATGAATTAAAACCTGGAGGTAAATATGTAGTGCAACACGGTATCAATAAAGTGTTGGCAAAAGTTGATAAAATACATCATAAAATTCATCCGGATTATTCTGGTACAGATATCAATGTTTCTGGATTGGGTATGAATGATATTGCTTCGGTAACCTTCAAATTAAATAAGCCAATCTTCTATGATCAATTTAAAAATCATAGAACAAATGGGTCGTTCATTTTAATAGATACACAATCTAACAATACGGTGGGTGCTGGATTTATTCAGTAGAAATACAAACTAAAAAAAGTTCCTTCCCTTTGGGAAGGGTAGGATGGGAATGCAAAGTTTTAGAACAGAAATAGAAAACCCAATTGTTGAAAGAGATATTATTGAATTAGCCAATAAAATCGAACTGTTCAATAATGGGAAAATAGATGAGGAAAAATTTAGAAGCTTACGTTTAGCACGTGGTGTTTACGGGCAGCGTCAAGAAGGGGTACAAATGATTCGTATCAAACTCCCTTATGGAAAAGTAAAAAGCAACCAGTTACGAAGAATTTCTGAGGTTTCCGATGAATATTCTAGAGGTAGATTGCACATTACTACGCGTCAAGATATTCAAATTCATCATGTCGATTTAAACAGAACCCCAGAACTTTGGGCGGAATTGGAACGTGATGATGTGACCTTACGTGAAGCTTGTGGAAACACCGTGCGTAACATAACAGCATCAGAACTTGCTGGAATTGATGTAAATGAACCGTTTGATGTGTCACCGTATGCCGATGCGATGTTTCGTTTTTTCTTAAGAAATCCCATTTGTCAAGAAATGGGACGAAAATTTAAAGTATCTTTTTCGTCTTTCGATGATGATACTGGTTTGTCTTACATGCACGATTTAGGTTTTATTGCTAAAATTAAAGATGGCGTTCGTGGTTTTAAAGTGATGATTGGTGGTGGTTTAGGCTCACAACCACGTCATGCCGATGTGTTGTATGATTTTTTGCCAACAGATAAAATAATCCCAGTCATGGAAGGGGTTTTAAGAATTTTCGATCGCTATGGTGAGCGTAAAAGTCGTGCTAAAGCACGTATGAAATTCCTAATAAAAGATATCGGTTTAGAGGCTTTTAAAGAATTAGTCACTTCTGAACAAAATGCTATAGAATTTAAATCAGTTATTATTGATAATAAAGCATATAAAGCCTCTAAACCGATAACTATTACAAATATTCCAAAAGTTGAAATTAAAGACCAAAAAGCCTTTGAAACTTGGAAATCAACCAATCTCATACCTCAAAAGCAGCAAGGTTATGTGGCGATTGGGATTAAAGTGTTGTTGGGTGATTTTTATACTGATAAAGCAAGATTATTGGCTGATTTAGTTGAAAATTATGCAGCGGGCGAGTTGCGCTTAACTTTGCGCCAAAACATCGTGATTCCCTTTGTAAATGAAGATCTAATATCATATTTTTACCAAGAATTGGAAAAGTTAGGGTTTGTGGAAGCGGGCTATAATAAGGCGGTCGATATTACAGCTTGTCCCGGAACAGATACCTGCAATTTAGGGATTGCAAGCAGTACAGGAATTGCAGTTGAGTTAGAGCGGGTTATTAAAGAAGAATATCCACAGTACTTAAATAACCAAGATTTAGTTATAAAAATTAGTGGTTGTATGAATGCCTGTGGACAACATAATATGGCAAATATTGGCTTTCAAGGAATGACTGTTCGTACCCCAGACAAATTAGTAGCACCAGCACTACAAGTTTTGTTGGGTGGTGGAAACTTAGGTGATGGTAATGGGTTGTTTGCCGATAAAGTGGCTAAAGTCCCCAGTAAAAGAGGTCCTGAAGCATTACGAAGAATTTTAGATGACTATGAAGCAAATGCCAATGGAAAATCATTTGTGGATTATTATAAAGTAACTGGCGAACGTTATTTTTATGATTTGTTAAATGATTTGCAAGATGTTACCAATTTAAAACAAGATGATTTTATTGATTGGGGTAATGATGAGGAATATGTAAAAGAAATAGGTATTGGTGAATGTGCAGGTGTCGTAATTGATTTAATCTCAACTTTGTTTTTAGAGAGTGAAGAAAAAATTGATAATGCCAAAGAAGCATTTAACAATAAAGTTTATTCAAGTGCTATTTATCATGCTTACAGCTCTATGGTAAATTCCGCGAAAGCATTATTATTAGCTGAGGATAAAAAAACCAATACACACGCAGGCATCATCAGTCAGTTTGATGAGTTGTTTGTTGAAAATGGTCTTATAACTTTAGGAGTTTCTTTTTCAGAGTTGATTTATCAAATCAATAAACAGGCACCATCTGAGGATTTTGCATCCAAGTATATAGAAAACGCTCACGAATTTTTACAAAAAGTAAGAGCTTACAGAGAAACTGAAACGCTTTCAAGAAAAGCAGTTTAAAAACCTGAAAAATGAGTTTGATAATTCCAAAATTAACAGTAATTGGCGCAGGACCAGGTGATGCAGATTTAATTACTCTAAAAGCCATTAAGGCCATTAAATCTGCTGATGTTATTCTATACGATGCTCTTATTAACGAGGAATTATTGGAGTATGCCTCACCAAATACCGAGCGCATTTTTGTAGGTAAACGCAAAGGATGTTATGCCTATCAACAAGAGCAAATCAATGAACTTATTGTTGTTAAAGCTAAAGAGAAGGGGCATGTAGTTCGCTTAAAAGGCGGTGATCCTTTTGTTTTTGGTAGAGGTGCTGAAGAAATCGATTATGTGCGCCCATTTGGGTTGGAAACTTATGTGGTTCCCGGTATTTCATCGGCTAGCGCTGTACCAGCATATCAAGGTATTCCATTAACAAAACGTGGTGTTTCAGAGAGTTTTTGGGTGGTGACGGCTACTACAAAAAACCATCAATTATCTACCGATATTGCCTTGGCGGCAAAATCAACGGCAACCGTTGTTATTTTAATGGGGATGCATAAATTAGATGAGATTGTAAAAGTGTTTTCAGAAGAAAATAAACAAGATACTGCCATAGCAATTATTCAAAACGGTACTATGGAAAACGAAAAGGTAGGTATTGGCACCATAAGTAACATCCAGCAAATTGTTGAAGAAAAGGAGTTATTATCTCCAGCCATCATCATAATTGGCGAAGTTGTTAAGCAAAGAGCTGAATTAGGAACTATTGTTCAAGAGGTTGCTAAAGCATAATTTATGGAAAGAAACAATTTATACCCTATTTTTTTGAAAGCTAAAAGCCTAAATATTCTTATAGTTGGGGGAGGTTTTGTGGCTGAAGAAAAATTAACGTTTCTTTTAAAATCAAGTCCAGATGCTTGTGTAACAATTATATCACCATTTTTTCGAGAAGGTACCGTATCTTTGTCTAGAAAAGGGAATGTCACTTTAATTGAAGATACTTACAAAAAGAAGTATTTAATAGGAAAGCATATCGTGGTGGCTACTACTGATGTTCCCGAAGTAAATGTGAAAGTTTACAAGCATTGTAGAAAACGCAGTATTTTAGTAAATGTGGCTGATAATCCACCATATTGCGATTTTTATATGGGAGGTATAGTAACTAAGGGTAACGTAAAAGTGGCCATTTCAACTAATGGAAAATCACCAACCACAGCCAAACGACTGCGTCAGTTTTTTGAGGACGTTATTCCTGAAAATATTGACGATTTGGTTAAAAATTTAAATGAATATAGAAAAACAATAAAGGGGAATTTTGAGGAAAAAGTGGAAACACTTAATGAATTTACCAAAGGATTAATTGTAAAGAAAGAATCTTAACATGATTAAAACCGATATACTTATTATAGGCGCAGGACCAACTGGATTATTCACAGTTTTTGAAGCAGGTTTATTAAAATTAAAATGCCATTTAATTGATGCATTGCCACAACCAGGTGGGCAATGTTCAGAAATTTACCCTAAAAAACCAATCTATGATATTCCTGGGTTTCCAGAAATTTTAGCAGGCGATTTAACCAAGAATTTATTAGAACAAGGCAAACAGTTTGAGCCAGGTTTTACGTTGGGCGAACGTGCCGAAACTATTGAAAAACAAGATGATGGTTCGTTTATAGTAACAACCAATAAAGGCACCAAGCACCAAGCACCTGTGGTTGCCATTGCAGGAGGTTTGGGCTCTTTTGAACCTAGAAAACCAGCTATTGATGGTATTGAAAATTATGAAGATAAAGGTTTGGAGTATTTTATTAAAGACCCCGAAGTATATAGAAATAAAAAAGTAGTGATTTCTGGTGGCGGTGATTCTGCATTAGATTGGAGTATTTTTTTAGCTGATGTTGCTTCATCAGTGACTTTAATTCACAGAAGAAATGAGTTTAGAGGTGCGTTGGATTCTGTTGAAAAAGTAAGGGAATTAACGCTTCTAAATAGGATAAAATTAATTACTCCAGCTGAGGTTACAGGAATTCAAGGTAACGGAAAGGTTGAAAGCGTTACCGTTGTAAAAGATGGTGAGGAATCCATTCTTGAGACAGATCATTTCATTCCGTTATTTGGCTTATCACCAAAGCTAGGTCCCATAGGAAATTGGGGATTGGAAATTGAAAAAAATGCTATAAAGGTTGATAATTCATTAAACTATCAGACAAATATTCCAGGTATTTTTGCCATTGGAGATGTGAATACGTATCCTGAAAAATTAAAATTGATACTTTGTGGTTTTCATGAAGCTACTTTAATGTGTCAAGCGGCTTACAGAATAATCAATCCCGGAAAAAAATACGTGTTAAAATATACAACTGTAAGTGGTATTGATGGATTTGATGGTACGCGTAAAGAAGCTCCAAAAGCAGTTGTTCAATCTATTAATTAGAAATTTTTTTATGTAAATTGCGTAAATATTTTCGACTAATTGCCAATGAAAAGTTACAACGTTTGCCTAAAAGATACCGTAAAAACGTTTACCAAAAAGTTATTCTATTCCTTATTTGATTGTGAACATGAAGAAAATCACAAACAATATTTGGAAAAAACATTCCTCAAAATACTATCTAAATTGGAGGTTGAAAATGGTAAGAAGATTTGGGTCGATTTCAAATCGAAATTACCAGATATTAGAAGAAAATTAGATCTAGATGCGATTGCATTTGAAAGTAATGACCCGGCATCTTATAATTTAGATGAAATTTACATGGCATATCCTGGGTTTCACGCCATTTCAATATATAGGTTAAGCCATTCGTTGTATAAATTAAACGTACCGATTTTACCCAGAATGATGAGTGAGTACATTCATGGAATAACAGGTATTGATATTCACCCAGGAGCTACTATTGGGGAATCTTTCTACATCGATCACGGTACGGGGATTGTTATTGGAGAGACATCAATCATAAAGAATAACGTTAAAATTTATCAAGGAGTTACTTTGGGAGGTATTCAGGTTTCTAAAGATTTAGCAAAAGTAAAAAGACATCCAACCATCGAAGATAATGTTTGTATATATGCCAATGCCACTATTTTAGGTGGCGATATTGTTATTGGTGCCAATAGTACTATTGGTGCCAATGTTTGGATTACACAATCGGTACCACAAAACTCGTTGGTAACATATCAAACAGAAATAAAAATAAGACCAAAAAAGAATGGAATTTAGCAATAGTATTATTGGTCAAATAGGCAATACACCGTTGGTTGAGGCAACACACCTGATATCAAAAAAAGGGGTGCGTTTGTTTTTGAAATTGGAGGGTAATAACCCAGGTGGAAGTGTCAAAGACAGGCCAGCTTTTAATATGATTTATGAAGCCCTAAAACGAGGTGATATAAAAAAAGGAGGCACTTTAGTTGAGGCAACTAGTGGGAATACTGGAATCGCGCTAGCATTTATTTCCAAATTATTAGGATTGAATATGGTATTAATCATGCCTGAAAACTCTACTGAAGAACGTGTTAAAACCATGCGTGCTTATGGTGCTGAAGTTATTTTAACTCCTGCAGATATAGGTATTGAAGGCTCACGCGATTTAGCTTTTAAATTAAGAGATGAGAAAGGTTATACGCTCTTAAACCAATTTGAAAATGACGATAATTGGAAAGCGCACTACAAAACTACCGGCCCTGAAATTTGGAATGCTACCAATGGAGAAATAACACATTTTGTATCGGCTATGGGAACAACGGGTACCATCACAGGAGTGTCAACCTATTTAAATGAAAAAAACAAAAATATAACTATTGTCGGTGCGCAACCAGCTGATGGAGCTAGAATACCAGGAATAAGAAAATGGTCACCAGAATATGTGCCTAAGTTTTTCAATCCTAAAAAAGTAGATATAGTTGTAGATGTATCAGAAGAAGACGCCAAAACAGCTACTCAAAAATTAGCAAGAGAAGAAGGTGTTTTTGCAGGTATGAGTAGTGGCGGATCTGTGTATTGTGCATTACAAATTGCAAAGCAAATTGATAAAGGCATCATAGTTGCTATTATTTGTGATAGAGGTGATAGATATTTATCTTCCACTTTGTTTGAATAACATAAATATAGTTATTACTTTTGCTTGCAGTTCATAAACGTATTACATGTTATCAAGAAAGGTTGAGGGAATAGACCCGTTGAAGCCTTGGCAACCTCCCGATTTTTCGGGGAAGGTGCTAAATTCTACTAACAATTTTAAAAATTATTAGAAAGATAACGAAAAGTGTTTTCCTTACTTTTCTTGATGACATACAGATATATAGTATCAAATGTCAAACATACAACAAGCTTTACAGAAACGGATTTTAGTGCTCGATGGTGCCATGGGTACGATGCTACAACGCTATAAATTTACGGAAGCAGATTTTAGGGGAGAACGTTTTAAAGACTACCCTACATCATTGCAGGGTAATAACGATTTGTTGTCTATCACTCAGCCACAAGCCATCAAAGAAATACACGCAAAATATTTTGAAGCTGGGGCAGATATTGTAGAAACCAATACCTTTTCAGGCACAACCATAGCCATGGCCGATTATCAAATGGAAGATTTAGTTTATGAACTCAATTTCCAATCGGCTAAATTAGCTAGGGAAGTTGCTGATGAGTTTACATCTAAAGAACCAAAAAAACCACGTTTTGTAGCAGGTTCTATTGGGCCAACCAACCGAACAGCTAGCATGTCTCCCGATGTGAATGATCCAGGATATCGAGCCGTGACTTTTGATGAATTGCGTATGGCATACAAGCAACAAGTAGAAGCGTTAATTGATGGTGGTGTAGACATATTATTGGTTGAAACGGTTTTTGATACTTTAAATGCCAAAGCAGCTTTATTCGCTATTGAAGAAGTAAAAGAAGAACGAAACATAGATATTCCCATTATGTTAAGCGGAACCATTACCGATGCTTCAGGTAGAACTTTATCAGGCCAAACAGCTGAAGCATTTTTAATTTCTGTGTCTCATATTCCTTTATTGTCCGTTGGTTTTAACTGTGCTTTAGGTGCCAATCTATTGCAACCCCATTTAGAAGCTATTGCCAACAAAACCGATTTTGCTATTTCAGCACACCCCAATGCAGGATTGCCAAATGCTTTTGGTGCTTACGATGAATCGCCCGAAGATATGGGCGAACAAATTGAAGAATATTTTAAAAAGAATTTAATCAATATTATTGGCGGTTGCTGTGGTACCACTCCTGAACATATCAAAGTAATAGCCAATATTGCAGCAAAATATAAACCTCGTCCGGTTGTTACCCTAAGCGCAGTCAAAGGATCTCATTAATAGTTATGAAAATCAAACAAACAAAATATATGCGTTTATCTGGTTTAGAGCCTTTGGTTTTAAATGAAAACAGCAACTTTATAAATGTTGGTGAACGTACTAATGTTGCAGGGTCTCGTAAATTTTTACGTTTAATAAAAGAGGAAAAATTCGATGAAGCGCTTGATATTGCACGTCATCAAGTAGATGGTGGTGCGCAAATTATCGATATCAATATGGATGATGGACTTATTGATGGAAAACAAGCCATGGTTCGGTTTTTAAATTTAATAGCTGCTGAACCCGATATTTGTCGTGTACCCATTATGATTGATAGTTCTAAATGGGAAATTATTGAAGCAGGATTACAAGTTGTTCAGGGAAAATGTGTGGTAAATTCCATTTCATTAAAAGAAGGTGAAGAGAAATTTATTTGGGAGGCTAGACAAATAAAACGTTACGGTGCAGCTGTGATTGTTATGGCTTTTGATGAGGTTGGGCAAGCTGATAATTATGACCGCCGTATTGAAATTGCCAAACGTTCTTACGATATTTTAGTTAACAAAGTCGGTTTTCCTTCCGAAGATATCATTTTCGATTTAAACATATTTCCTGTGGCAACAGGTATGGAAGAACACCGCCGAAATGCTATCGATTTTATTGAAGCTACACGGTGGGTTCGTCAAAATTTACCAAATGTTAGCGTTAGTGGAGGTGTAAGTAATGTGTCCTTTTCTTTCAGAGGAAATGATGGCGTTCGTGAAGCTATGCATTCGGTATTTTTATACTATGCCATTCAAGCTGGTATGAATATGGGGATTGTAAATCCTGCACTTTTAGAAGTGTACGACGATATTCCAAAGGATTTATTGGAACATGTGGAAGATGTTATTTTAGATAGACGCGATGATGCCACAGAACGACTTTTAGATTTTGCTGAATCTGTAAAAGGTTCAAAAGCAGAAAAAGTCGTTGATTTATCATGGCGTGAAAATCCTGTTCAAGAGCGTATTACCTATGCTTTAGTAAAAGGTATTGATGCCTTCATCATTGAAGATGTTGAAGAAGCCAGATTGCAAGCCGAAAAACCCATTGATGTTATTGAAGGCCATTTAATGATAGGGATGAATGTGGTGGGTGATTTGTTTGGTTCTGGAAAAATGTTTTTGCCACAAGTGGTGAAATCGGCACGTGTTATGAAGAAAGCTGTTGCTTATTTAAACCCTTTTATTGAAGCAGAAAAAACAGACAAGCAAGAACCGGTTGGAAAAATTTTAATGGCAACCGTAAAGGGTGATGTTCATGATATAGGTAAAAACATAGTAAGTGTGGTGTTGGCCTGTAACAACTACGAGATTGTAGATTTAGGAGTGATGGTGCCGCCAGAAAAAATTATTGAAACGGCCATACGGGAACGTGTTGATGCCATTGGTTTATCTGGATTAATCACACCGTCACTTGATGAAATGGTGTATTTGGCAAAAGAGATGCAACGCCAAAATTTTGAAATTCCATTGTTAATAGGTGGTGCCACAACATCTAAAGCACATACGGCTGTTAAAATTGATGCGCAATATAAAAATGCTGTGGTGCATGTAAACGATGCTTCTAGAGCGGTTACAGTTGTTGGCGATTTATTGAATAAAAAAACAGCTCATGAATATACAGCCAAATTAAAGGCTGATTATGATGATTTCAGGGCTAAGTTTTTAAAGCGAGGTAAGGAAAAATCTTATATATCAATTGAAGAAGCCAGAGAAAGAAAGTTTAAAATTGATTATGATAATATTGAAATTTTTAAGCCTAAAGAATTGGGTATTCAGGTTTTAAAACAATTAAGTTTAAAAGCATTGGAACCCTTTATAGATTGGAGTCCGTTTTTTAGAAGTTGGGATTTACACGGTAAATATCCAGAGATTTTAAAAGATGAAGTTGTTGGTGAGCAAGCAACCCAATTATTCCAAGATGCCCAAGAGATGATAAAACATATAGTAGCAAAACAACTCTTAAAACCTAAAGGGATTTTTGGTTTGTTTGAAGCAAATACTATTAATGATGATGATATTTCGGTACTTAAAAAAGGTGAAGAAATAGCCGTTTTCAGAACCTTGCGCCAGCAATTAAAAAAGCGTGAAGGTATTCCAAACATAGCTTTAGCAGATTTTGTAGCACCAGTAGAAACAGGTAAAACAGATTATATAGGTGCCTTTTGTGTGGCGGTTTTTGGAGCTCAAGAATTAGCTGATAGTTACAGAGCCAAACAGGATGATTATAATGCTATTATGGTGCAGGCTATTGCCGATAGATTTGCTGAGGCCTTTGCCGAATATTTGCACAAACAAGTAAGGATTAAACATTGGGGCTATGCAGAAAATGAAGATTTGAGTAACGACGATTTAATAAAAGAGACTTACAAAGGTATTCGTCCGGCACCCGGATATCCAGCTTGTCCAGATCATTTGGAAAAGGAAACCATTTGGGAATTATTGGAAGTAGAAAAGCTTATTGGTGTAACGCTAACCGAAAGTTTAGCTATGTGGCCAGCGGCAGCAGTTTCAGGATATTATTTTGCTAATCCGGAAGCGAAGTATTTTGGTTTAGGTAAAATTACAGATGACCAAGTAACCGATTATGCCGTTAGAAAAGGCATCACAAAAGAAAAAGCTAGAAAATGGTTACATCCAAATATAGCTGAAGAGTAAGTTGCGTTAGCGATTGCAGTGGCATCCTTTTTTAAGATTATCGAGACCAAAATATGTTTTGGTAGAAGATATCGAAGCGAAGCCTTAAAAAAGATATAACGAAAAGCGCGACCCAAAGGGTAGCGCCCAAGAAATTAATAAAGATAAGATACTGAAATAAATTCAGCATAAATGAAAGTAACAGACCACATAAAAAAAGCGAACGGAAAAACTTTGTTTTCGTTTGAAATTATACCACCACAAAAGGGAAGAAATATTCAGGAGTTATATGATAATATAGACCCTTTAATGGAGTTTAATCCACCATTTATTGATGTAACCACTTCGCGAGAAGAGTATGTGTATATTGATAAAGGCGACGGACTTCTGGATAGAAAAATTACCCGTATGCGTCCGGGAACGGTTGGGATTTGTGCTGCTATTAAACACAAATATAATGTGGATGCGATACCGCATGTGTTATGTGGTGGCTTTACAAAAGAAGAAACGGAATATGTGTTGGTTGATTGTCATTATCTTGGTATTCAAAATGTTATGGCGTTACGTGGTGATGCCATGAGTCACCAAAAGTATTTTGAACCATCAAAAGGAGGCCATCAATATGCCAAAGATTTGGTGTCTCAAATTCAAAATTTAAATACTGGAAAATATTTACATGATGTTATAGAGTCTGAACATAAATCTGATTTTTGCATTGGTGTTGCGGGCTACCCAGAAAAGCACATGGAAGCACCATCGTTACAATCTGATTTAAAACGACTTAAAGAAAAGGTGGATGCTGGGGCAGATTATGTGGTAACCCAAATGTTTTTTGATAATAAAAAATTCTTTGATTTTGTCGATAAAGCCAAGGCAGCAGGTATTGACGTACCCATAATTCCGGGGATAAAGCCCATTGCTGTAAAGCGCCATTTGCAACTATTGCCACAGGTTTTTAAAATAGACTTGCCAGAGGCTTTAATCAATGAAGTAGAAAAATGTAAGGATAACACCCAAGTGCGGGAAGTAGGTATTGAGTGGGCCATAAAACAATCTGAAGAATTGAAAAAAGCTGGTGTACCCGTATTACATTACTATTCTATGGGCAAGAGCGACAATATAAAAGCCATTGCATCGAAGTTGTTTTAAATATTCCGTTATTTTTGCTCCGTAAATCCTATTGATGAGGCAGTTACTTTTATGCGTTTTTTGTTTGGTTAGATGTTTTTCTTTTTCACAAGAAAAAACGCATACATCGTATGTAGATGTAAATTATTTTAAAGGTAATATTGCGCTCCATAACAATGATATTCTGCATTTAATAAATGGGCATCCTGAAGGGTTTATTCTAGCTTGGAACAAAAAAACCTATGGATTTAAAGAATGGGAACAGCGTTTTAACTGCCCAGATTATGGTGTTTCTTTAGTATATCAAAACCTAAAAAATGATGTTCTAGGGAATAACTTTTCACTTTATGCACATTACAATTTTTATTTTTTAAGAAGGAGTTTAATGTTCAGAATAGGACAAGGATTGGCTTATAATAGAAACCCATATGATAAAGAAGACAACTTTAAAAATGTTGCTTTTGGTTCTAATTTTTTAAGCAGTACCTACGTAATGCTTAATTATAAGAAGGAACGTGTTTTTGATAAGTTTGGGTTGCAGACTGGGTTTTCATTAATCCATTACTCTAACGCCAATGTAAAAGCACCAAATGCGAGTGTGAACTCCGTTACTTTTAATTTAGGTATTACTTACAATTTGGAGGATGAAGAACCAGAATATCAACATACTTTGGATGAAAATGATAGAAATTTTACGCAACCCTTAAAATATAATGTAGTTTTTAGAACGGGTATTAATGAAAGTGATGTGGTTGGCAGTGGGCAATTTCCATTTTATATTTTTTCGGCATATGCTGATAAACGAATCAATAGAAAAAGCGCTTTTCAATTAGGAACCGATGTGTTTTTATCCAATTTTTTAAAGGAATTGATTTATTACAGAAGTGTGGCATTTCCTGAAGAAAACATATCTGGTAATGAAGATTATAAACGTGTGGGCGTTTTTGCAGGTCATGAATTGTTTGTAAACAAAATATCTATAGAAACACAGTTGGGGTATTATGTTTATTATCCTTATGATTTTGAGGGGCGAACCTATTTTAGGGTTGGTTTAAAACGATATTTCAATAAAAAATGGTTTGGTGCTTTAACTTTGAAATCTCATGGAGCAAAAGCCGAAGCCGTTGAATTTGGATTTGGTATTAGATTATGAAAAACGTAGTTTACATATTTGGTTTACTTTTAATTTTTGCCTGCGACAAGGAAAATGCCAGTGATTGTTTTCAAAAAACAGGAAGTATCATTCAGCAAGAAATTACAGTTGATAGTTTTGATAAAATTTTGGTAAATCGTGATATCGAATTGATTATTGAAGAAGGTAATGAGCAAAAGATAATTTTAGAAACGGGTAAAAATTTAATAAATGATATTACAGCCATAGTCACTGATGGAAAGCTAACGTTAACTGATAATAACACTTGCAACTACGTGCGCGCTTATGGTATAACAAAAGTATATGTAACCTCGCCTAATATTACAGAGATTAGAAGTTCTTCGCAATATACAGTAGGCTCTAAAGGTGTTTTAACCTATCCTGATTTAACCGTTTTAGCTGAAGATTTTAATACACCTGGTTCTTTTACAAACGGAGATTTTAGATTACAAATTGATAACAATTCATTTCGTTTGGTGTTTAATAATATCTCAAATTGTATTATTTCGGGGCAAACAAATAACTTGAGTGTTACCTTTGCTGCAGGAACAAGTCGTTTTGAAGGACGCGATTTAGTGGCTCAAAATGTTACTATTTGGAATAGGAGTTCCAATGATATGATAGTAAATCCGCAACAATCCATTTCTGGTAAAATATCAGGAACAGGGAACGTTATTGCTGTAAATCAACCACCAATTGTTGAGGTGGAAGAGCTATACAAAGGACGATTAATTTTTGAATAACCTTACCGATTGTTTTGCAATTTCCAATTCTTCATTGGTAGGAATCACCAAAATCTTAACTTTAGAATTTTTGGTGTTAATCTCTCTTATAGAATTTGTGCGTTCAAGGTTTTTTTTGTCATCTAATTCAAAGCCTAAAAAGTCTAAATCTTCACAAACTAATTGACGCATTAAACTTGAATTTTCTCCAATACCTGCAGTAAAGACAATAGCATCCAATCCATTTAAAATAGCCGTATAACTACCAAGGTATTTTTTTATCCTATAAGCATTCATCTGCAATGCCAGTTGGCAATCCTTATTTCCTCTTTCAGCTTCTTCTTGTATGTCTCTTAAATCACTAAACCCAGTTAACCCCAACATGCCACTTTTCTTTTGCAATATGGTGTTGATGTCCTCCAATGAATAATCATATTTCTTTGCAAGATGAAAAATAATGGACGGATCGATATCCCCCGAACGTGTTCCCATTATAAGACCACCAATTGGTGAAAATCCTAGAGAGTGATCAATACTTTTACCATCTTTTATAGCCGTCATACTGCACCCATTTCCTAGATGGATAGTTATAATTTTTGAAGCGTCTTTTTGTAAATATTCGATAGCTTTTTCAGAAACGTATTTGTGGCTTGTGCCATGAAACCCATAAACACGAATGCCATAGTTGTCTAAAAACTCATTAGGGATAGCATATTTATAAGCATATTCTGGAATGGTTTGATGAAAAGCGGTATCAAAAACAGCTACCTGTTTAGCATCAGGAAATATAGCTTCAGCAACTTCTATACCTTCCAAATTAGCTGGATTGTGTAAAGGAGCAAGCGCTGAAAGGGATTTGATTTTATCTTTTACTTGAGAGGTAATTTCGGTGGTATCACTAAAATATCTCCCTCCATGAACTACTCTATGGCCCACTATATCAATAGCATTAGCGGATTTTATAATTCCCTTATTATTATCCAATAACTGTTTTGCCAATAGCTCAAAACCCTTTTTATGATTGGGAATAGGTGTTACTATTTCAATGGTGTCTTTTTTTGTTTTGAATTTAAACTTTGCATCGTCAAATCCAATACGTTCAATTAAACCCGAGCATAAAATGGTTTCATCAGGCATAGAAAATAATTGAAATTTTAAGGAAGAGCTTCCTGAGTTTAAAACGAGTACTTGCATTATTAAAATTCTTGAGCTTGAATAGCGGTTATAATGACTGTGCTGTAAATATCATCAGCAGTACAACCTCTACTTAAATCGTTCACTGGTTTTTTAAGCCCTTGTAGTATTGGACCAATAGCTAAGGCGCCTGTTTCACGTTGAACAGCTTTATACGTATTATTTCCAGTGTTCAAATCAGGAAAAATTAGTACGCTGGCTTGTCCTGCAACCTCTGAGTCGGGCAATTTGCTTTTGCCAATTTTTAAATCAACCGCAGCGTCGTATTGAATAGGGCCTTCTATTTTTAAATTTGGAGCCTTTTGTTTTGCAGTAATTGTAGCTTCCCTAACTTTATCAACATCTTCACCTTTGCCAGAAGCTCCAGAAGAGTATGATAACATGGCTACTTTAGGTTCTATTCCAAAATCTTGGGCAGTTTTAGCCGATGAGATAGCAATTTCTGCAAGTTCTTCAGCATTTGGGTTGGGATTTATGGCACAGTCTCCAAAAACAGAAACACGATCTTCTAGACACATGAAAAATACCGATGAAACAATGTTAACCCCAGGTTTGGTTTTAATAAACTGTAAAGCAGGACGTAAGGTGTGCTGTGTTGTGTGTGCTGCTCCCGAAACCATACCATCGGCATGACCTTTGAATATCATCATGGTTCCAAAATATGATACATCGGCCATGGTATCTCTAGCCATTTCAAGGGTTACGTTTTTATGTTTTCGTAATTCATAAAAAGTGTTTACGTAATCATCAAAATTAGGGGACTTGGTTGGTGAGACTATGTTTATTTGATTTAAATCCAATGAAATGTCAAGTTTCTCAACCAGCTCTTTAATTTTATCTTCTTCACCTATAAGCGTTATATCTACAACCTGGGCATTAATTAAGCGTGATGTAGCTATTAACACACGTTCATCATAACCTTCTGGTAAAACAATATGTTTTTTATCTTTTAGTGCCCGTTGCAATAGGTTGTATTGAAACATCCTTGGAGTAAAAATATCAGACTCAAAAGTGATTAATTTTTCAGCAAGTTTATCAGTATTTACATGATGCTCAAAGGTTGAGATTGATGTGGTTATTTTTTCAGTGTTTTCAGCATAAATTTTAGATTGGATATTGCCTATGCAATTGGTAACATAATAAGTGCCTTCTTTAGCGCTAATAATAGGAACAACACTTGATAGGCCTTCTATAAGTTTTAAAATAGGCTCTTCGGGTATTAAATCACCGGTTAAAATAACCCCTGAAATTTTTGGATAATTTTTTGAGATATTGGCCTGTAGTGCGCCAAGAATAATATCAGCTCTATCGCCCGGGGTAATTACCAATGCATTGTCTTTTAAATGAGTTAGGTAATTACGTAACTGCATAGCTCCAACACTAAAATTTTCAATAAGGTTGTTAAGAAGTTCTTTTCCAAACAGCACTTTTCCGTCCAACGATTTGGTGACCTCCTTAACGGTTGGGCTTGCTAAACTGTGAATTTTTGGAATAACATCAATGTTAGTTAAGTTTATGCGTTTGTTCAATAAGGTCTTTAGAGCACTGGTTTCATTTTCATTAACTTTATTGATTATTATGGAAAGCACATCGACTTCTTGTTTAAAAGTATCATAAGCTAATTGAGCGCTGTCAACAATTTCTTTATTGCCTTTTTTGTCGCCTTGCATAACAATGATAACAGGAAGGCTTAAATTTTTTGAGATGATAATATTTAAATCTAGCTCAATACTTGAATTCTCATGTGAGAAATCCGTCCCTTCAACCAATACAAAATCGTACCGTTCTTCAAGAGATTTGTACTTTTTTATAATATCGTCAATAACCTCACCAGAGCGTCCAGCATTATATAAATCTAAAACCTGATTTCTTGTAAATGCATAGGTCTTTTTATAATTAATGTCTAGTTCAAAATGCGAAATAACCGTATTGATGTGGTTATCCATTTCTCCAGATTCTAAATCTTCAATAATGGGTCTAAAGTATCCTACTTTAGCAGTTTTACCTAATAGCATACGCATGAGTCCTAAAACAGCAACAGACTTACCACTGTTGGGTTCTATGGTCGCTACATAAACACCTTTGCTCATTTTTTTTTTTTACTCTTACAAAGATAACATCTTTGGTTGCTTTATCATTGTGTTTGTTCACATAGAATGATGCAACAAAATTACTTCGTAAATA
Source organism: Tamlana sp. (assembly GCA_049451635.1). Taxonomy (GTDB): domain Bacteria; phylum Bacteroidota; class Bacteroidia; order Flavobacteriales; family Flavobacteriaceae; genus JBMTVT01. The sequence goes on from JBMTVT010000031.1 coordinate 20,409, forward strand.
TATGGCTAAAGATGATTTTTGTCATGCTTTTATCAAATATAACATGATGTATGAAGGGCTAATATTTTTTATGGCTTATTATGATGTTAACTCCCTAAATAAACTCTCTAAGTTGGCATTTTTTTGGTTAAGCTGAAGGATTTTTAATTGATTATCGTGTGCAAAATCAAACACATAAGAGCGCATGTCTTCTGAGGTTTTAAAAGTGATTTCATAAACAAAATCATTTGTGTTTACTACGCTTTTTACATTGGGGAGTTTAAGTAAAAAAGCATCTTCAATACGGTAATCAAACTCTACAATTACCACTTGTTCTTTTTCATCACGTAAGTCTTTTAGTTTTTTATCGGCAACTATTTTGCCCTTATTAATAATAATCACGCGTTCGCAAATAGCTTCAACCTCCTGCATAATATGTGTTGAAAGAAATATGGTTTTTGTTTTACCAATGGTTTTAATCAAGTTCCTAATGTCCACCAATTGATTTGGGTCTAATCCCGTTGTAGGCTCATCTAAAATTAAAACATCAGGATCGTGTAATAAAGCATTCGCTAACCCAACACGTTGGCGATAACCTTTTGATAGCTGACTTATTTTTTTATGTGCTTCGGGTGTTAACCCCGTTAATTCAATAACTTCATCAATATGTTTTTTGCTAACCTTATAAATATCTGCGTTAAAAGCTAAATATTCTTTTATGTACATCTCTAAATACAATGGGTTGTGCTCTGGCAAATACCCGACACTTTGTTGTACTTGCTGTTTGTTTTTACTAACATCAAACCCATTTACTTTGGCAACGCCTTCGTTAGCGCTTAAATACGTAGTTAAAATTTTCATCATAGTAGATTTTCCAGCACCATTGGGTCCTAAAAAACCAACAATTTCTGGTTTATCAACCTTGAAAGACACCTTATCCAATGCTTTTTGATTACCGTAAAGTTTTGAAACTCCTACTACTTCAATAGACATATTTAAAATAATTTATGTAAAAATAAATGATTATATAATGTAAAGGAAGTTTTGCTGTAAAATCTTTAAAACTTTTAAATAAAGGAAAAAAAAGATTTTATTGTATTTTGATTTGTAAAATAATTAACTACTTTAGCGACATAATTAAGACAATGACAGTACATTATACATATTTTAACAATTGGTTTTATTTCTTTTTTAATAAAAGGAACGAGACGTTGTATGTGTAATTTATAACAATAAATTTAATATGAGTCTCGATGAAAATCGAGACTTTTTTTTGTTCAACAATTGATTGAGTGTGTAAAAAACGAATTTGAATTTTGATTAAAACAGTAGCCATACAGGGAGTAAAAGGGTCTTTTCATCATATTGTTTCGCAACAATTTTTTGAAAAACAAGTTTCAGTTATCGAATGCTTAACCTTCGATAGGGTTGTAGATTCCTTGATTACTAGAGAGTGCGATGCCGCTATTATGGCTTTAGAGAATTCTATTGCAGGTTCCATCATCCCTAATTATGCGTTAATTGATAAATATAAACTGCACATTGTTGGTGAGCATTATTTAGATATTCAGCATAATTTAATGGCTTTACAAAATCAAGTTATATCTGATATTGGCGAAGTATACTCGCACCCTATGGCATTATTGCAGTGTAAAGAATTTTTTAAGCAATACCCTCATATTAAATTAATTGAAGATAAAGACACTGCTGAGGTGGCTCAACGTATATACGAAAAGCAATTAAAAGGTGTTGGTGCTATTGCCAGTGTTAAGGCAGCCGAAATGTTCGAACTTGATATTTTGGCACAAAGTATCCAAACCATAAAGCATAATGAAACCCGTTTTGCTATTGTCAAACGAACAAATTCTGAGGTTCCGGAAATTGAAATAAACAAAGCATCAATAAAATTTGAAACCGACCACAAGCGTGGGAGTTTGGCAACTATTTTAAACGTTATGAGCGATTGTAAATTAAACTTAACCAAAATACAATCGTTACCAATAGTGGAAACACCATGGAAGTATGCTTTTTTTGTTGATATAACTTTTGAAAAATATGCCGATTTCAAAAAAGCAAAATCCATTATTGATATTATGGCCGAAGGTTTTAAAGTATTAGGTGAATATAAAAATGCCAAGTTATGATTCTAGCAGCAAACAGATTACAGACTGTTGAGGAATACTACTTCTCGAAAAAATTACGAGAGGTTAACGCAATGATTGCCGATGGTAAACCGGTTATTAATTTAGGTATTGGAAGCCCCGATTTACAACCACCACAAAAGGTTGTAAATGCTATTTTAGAAAGTTTTCAAAACCCAAGCGCTCATAAATATCAAAGTTATCAAGGGCTGCCAGAGCTAAGAGATGCTATGGCCAAGTTTTACAAAGAGCATTTTTCGGTAAACTTAAGTTCGTCAACCGAAATTTTACCATTAATGGGAAGTAAAGAGGGCATTATGCATATTTCTATGGCCTATTTAAATGAAGGTGATGAGGTTTTAATTCCAAACCCAGGATATCCAACCTATCAATCGGTTACAAAATTGGTAGGCGCTAAAGGTGTTTTATATGAATTGGATGAAGCCAATAATTGGATGCCGGATTTTAAGGCTCTTGAAAAATTAGATTTAAGCAAGGTAAAATTAATGTGGGTAAATTATCCGCATATGCCTACGGGAGCAAAACCAACAAAGTATGTTTTTGAAGACCTAATAGCTTTTGGTAAAAAGCACAATATTTTAATTGTGAATGATAACCCATATAGCTTCATTTTAAATGATTCACCACCAAGTATCATGAGTATAAATGGAGCCAAAGAGGTGTGTTTAGAGCTAAATTCGTTAAGCAAAACATTCAATATGGCAGGTTGGCGAGTAGGTATGGTAGTAGGGGATAGTAGTCATATTAATAATGTTTTAAAGGTAAAAAGCAACATGGATTCTGGTATGTTTTACGGCATACAAAAAGGTGCTATTGAAGCCTTAAAATGTTCAAAAATGTGGTTTGCTACATTAAATAATGTGTATCAAGAACGCAGAAATTTAGTATGGCAATTAGCAGATGCTTTGAATTGTACCTATGATAAAAATGCATCAGGACTTTTTGTTTGGGCAAAGTTGCCAGCACATTTAAAATCAGAAGAATTTATAGATAGTATATTAAAAGAAAACAACATTTTTATTACACCAGGTACTATTTTCGGTAGCAAAGGCGAAGGGTATATTAGGTTTTCTTTATGTGCATCAATCGAGGTTTTAGAAGAATCTATAACAAGAGTTAGTTAGATGGAAAATATATACATAATAGGTGTTGGTTTAATTGGTGGGAGTTTAGCTATTGATATTAAACAGTATAATCCTAAAGCTGTAATTCATGGTATTAGTAGAAAAGAAACTACGCTTGATGAAGCCATGTCCTTAAATTTAATTGACAAAAAAGCAACATTGGATGACCTTGAACATGCTGATTTGGTTATTGTCTCCATTCCTGTTGATGCTACGGTAAAAATATTGCCAACTATTTTAGATAAAATTTCAGATACGGCTTTAGTGGTTGATGCAGGCTCAACAAAAGTAGATATTTGTAAAGAGGTTGAAAACCATCCAAAGCGAAGAAATTTTCTGGCAATGCATCCTATTGCAGGAACAGAATATTCTGGTCCAAGTGCCGCTATTAAAGGTTTGTTTGTGGGGAAGACAAATATAATTTGCGAGGTTGAGAAAACGGCTTTTAAGCTACAAGAGAAAGCACTAAAATTATTTGAGGCTATTGGTATGCGAATAAGGTATATGAATCCAGAGGCCCATGATAAGCATATTGCTTATGTATCGCATTTATCTCATATAAGTTCATTTATGTTGGGTAAAACCGTTATTGAGAAGGAAAAAAATGAGCGCGATATTTTTGATATGGCAGGCAGTGGTTTTGCATCTACAGTACGATTAGCAAAAAGTTCACCAGCTATGTGGACACCTATTTTTAAACAAAATAAAGCCAATGTTATCGAGACCTTGGAGGAATATATTTCAAACCTTACCCGATTTAAGGAATTGATGAAAGAAGATAATTTTGAAGCCATTTTTAGCGAAATGGAAAACACCAATCGTATAAAAGATATTTTAAAAGGAATTAGTTAAGAGTAAAATTATGGAAAACAAAAAAGAAATGAGAACATGGTTAGATGATTTAAAACTAGATCATCCATTAGTAATTGCAGGACCATGTAGTGCAGAAACCGAAGAGCAAGTATTAAAAATAGCTCACGAGCTAAAAAATACAGATGTTAGTTATTTTAGGGCGGGTATTTGGAAACCCAGAACGCGACCTGGGATGTTTGAAGGCGTTGGGGCTTTAGGCTTAAAATGGTTACAAAAAGTAAAAGAAGAAACAGGCATGAAAGTGAGTACAGAGGTAGCCAATGCAGCCCATGTAAAACTAGCTTTAGAGCATGATGTTGATTTACTTTGGATTGGTGCGCGCTCTACTGTTAGTCCATTCATTATGCAAGAAATAGCAGATGCCTTAGAAGGAACTGATAAACCAGTATTAATTAAAAACCCTGTTAACCCAGATTTATCGCTTTGGTTAGGGGGTATTGAAAGAATTTATAAAGCTGGTGTAAAAAATATAGGTGCTATCCATAGAGGGTTTTCAACCTATCAAAAAACAAAATACCGCAATATTCCAGAATGGCAACTGGCAATCGAATTTCAAAATAAATTTCCAGATATACCTTTAATTAACGACCCTTCCCATATTACTGGAAAACGTGATATGATTTTTGATGTATCTCAAACAGCTTTGGATTTAAATTTTGATGGATTGATGATTGAAACCCATTACGATCCAGACAATGCTTGGAGCGATGCAGCACAACAAGTAACGCCATCAACATTAGTTCAAATTATGAAGGATTTGAAAATAAGAAAAGAAACTGATGCTGAAGCAGAATACAATAGTGCTTTAGAAAACTTAAGAGCTCAAATAGATGTTATTGACAACCAAATTATTGAGCAGTTAGGAAAGCGTATGGTAGCTGCAGATGGCATTGGAGCTTTGAAAAAGAAAAAAAATGTAGCTGTATTGCAATCTAAACGTTGGAACGAAATTTTGGGAAAAATGGTTTTAGAAGGTGAACAACACGGGTTAAGTGAAGAGTTTATCTTGAAAATGTTCAAAGCCATTCACCAAGAATCTATAAATCATCAAGAAAAAATAATTAATGGTTAATACCTAAAAAAAGCCTCGTATTGCGAGGCTTTTTTTGTGGAGTAAATTATTGTTTGTTTCTTTTAAAAATAAATCGCGTAATAAAAATACCTTGTCCATCACTTTTACCTGCCTCACTTTCAACAGCACTGGTTACAAATGTTAAGTCCCATCCTTCTTCAATCATGGTATTGATTTTAGATTCTATTAAAGCATCGTTGGCGGCTATATTTTGAAAACGAATACCACCTAAGTTGTAAAAATTCAAAAGTTTGGTTTCATCAAAATCTTTAACCCTTATTTCATCACGTTTAGATTTATTACGGGTGTTATCATCCTCAGTCTGAGTACTTGTAAAATCTTTGTAATTTTTTTGTTCATTGGCACTTATCATTCTAGAGCGTCCTAATCCATTTGGCACAATAGACTCAACGGTAGTAACAACTTTATACTCTACTTGCGCATGAGTTTCAATAAAAGCAAATAATGAAATACTCAATACAATTAAAATTTTTTTCATGTTATTGTAATTGTTTTTTAGATTAAGCTTCTAATATAGCCTTTTTCTTAAAATGAAATGTTGTTAATTTGTAGTATAATTATTTCTGATGACAGGGAGCGTTTATAAATCTACAGGAAGTTGGTATACCGTAAAAACCGATTTAGGTCATATCTACGAATGTCGTATTAAGGGAAAATTCCGTATTAAAGGCATTAAAAGCACAAACCCTATTGCTGTTGGTGATGTGGTTGATTTTGAGTTAGAGACTGATAACAACCAAGAAACAGGAATTATTTATAGCATACACGACAGGTTTAATTATATTGTTAGAAAATCAGTTAACCTTTCAAAACAAACCCACGTTATTGCCGCGAATTTAGACCAGGTTTTTTTAATGATTACCATTAATAATCCGCCAACATTAACCAGTTTTATAGATCGATTTTTGGTAACTGCCGAGGCGTATTCAATCAAGACTATTTTGTTATTCAATAAAATAGATGCTTATGATGAAGATACTTTGAATGAAGTTAAGTATTTAGCACATGTTTACAGAAAAATAGGCTATGAATGTATAGGGGTGTCAGCAAAAACAGGTAAAAATATAGATAAAGTAAAAGCCTTAATGCATAATAAAGTAAGTATGTTTTCTGGTCATTCGGGTGTTGGTAAATCTACTTTGGTAAATGCCATTGAGCCAGAATTGAATTTAAAAACCAAAGAAATTTCAACATTACATATGCAAGGGCAACATACAACAACTTTTGCAGAAATGTTCGATTTAAGTTTTGGTGCAAAAATAATTGACACTCCTGGTATAAAGGGCTTTGGAGTGGTAGATATGGATAAAGAAGAAGTGGGCGATTATTTTCCTGAGATTTTAAAGCTAAAACAAGGGTGTAAGTTTAATAATTGTTTGCATGTAAAAGAACCAAAATGTGCCGTAAAAGAAGCTTTGGATAATGATGAAATTGCATTCTCTCGCTACCGTAGTTATTTACAGATTATAGAAGGTGAAGATGAACATTATAGAACCGATAATTGGGATAAAGAATGAAAGTAGTTATTCAAAGAGTTTCTAAAGCAAGTGTTACCATTGATGGTAAAAAAGTAGCATCCATTGCAAATGGGCTTTTAATCCTTTTAGGAATTGTTGATGATGATGAACAAGAAGATATAAATTGGCTTTCAAATAAAATAATTAACCTTCGCATTTTTGGAGATGAAAATGGCGTAATGAATAAATCGCTTTTAGATGTTGAAGGAGAAGCTATGGTGGTTAGTCAGTTTACATTGCATGCTCTAACCAAAAAAGGAAATCGCCCAAGCTACATCAAAGCAGCAAAACCAGAAATTGCTATTCCGCTTTACCAAGATTTTGTAAAGCAAATAGAAACCCATTTAGGTAAACCAGTACAAACTGGGCAGTTTGGAGCAAATATGCAGGTTGAATTAATAAACGATGGGCCTGTAACCATTATCATCGATTCTAAAAATAAGGAATAACAATTTTTATAAAAGTATTATTTATTTAAATGACTTTAGAACAATACATTGATAAATTAGACAAAAGGTACAGACTTGGAAACGCAACCGAACATACTTTCCGTGGCGACTTACAACAACTTTTAGAAAGTTTGGTGCCGACAATTAGAGCGACCAACGAACCGAAAAGACAGAGTTGTGGCGCACCTGACTACATTTTAACAAAAAAAGACATTCCTGTTGGATTTATTGAAGCGAAAGACATTGGCGACAAAGACCTTGACGGCACAAAGAAAACAGGAAACAAAGAGCAGTTTGACCGCTACAAGGCTTCTCTAAACAATTTGATTTTTACAGATTACATTAACTTTCATCTGTATCGAGAAGGTGAATTCATTACCAAAATTGCCATTGCAGAAACAGATAGGTTGATGAAGGATATAGATAAAATTGAAATGGAATAAAAGCAGCACACCTTAA